>JBDSXT010000024.1:0-3265 GCA_039925985.1 Sphingomicrobium sp. | reverse complement strand
GCGCACTTGCGCGATCCGCACATCATGGCGTTGTGGCTGACCCGCCTCCGGCGGGTGCCACGCGTCGCCAACCGCAGCTTGTGGGGGGCCAATGTCTACCGCCCGTGACCGCGCTGCCGCTCGCGAGAAGCCGGTTGGGGACCATCTTCCCTATCTGGCCCAGGTGGACGAGCATACGATCGTCACGCGCGACGGCATGGCCATGCAGGTTATCCGCCTCGACGGCTTGCCCTTCGAAACTATCGGGGCGGCCCAGCTCGATGCGCGCAAGGCGGCCCGGGCCGCCATGCTTCAAGCGGTCGCCTCGGCTCGGTTCGCTTTGGTTCACCATGTCGTGCGACGCGCCGTCTCGCCCGATCTTGCTGGCAAATTCGGCGATCCGTTCAGCGCCGCTCTCGACACCGCATGGCGCAGCCGCCTGGCCGAGCGCCGGCTGTACGTCAACGACCTCTACCTGACACTGGTGATCCGCCCGCTCGCCGGGCGTGCGCGAGCGGCGGATCGCCTGCTCGAGCTGGTCCTTGGACGAGCGAAGGCGCGCAGCGACGTCGCCGTCGACGTCCGCGAACTCAACCAGGCACGCGAAGCCCTGCTGGCGGCGCTCGAGCCTTACGGGCCGCAACTGCTGAGGACCTACGACGTGCCCGCCGGGCTGGCGTCGGAGCCTGTCGAGTTCCTCTCGACGCTACTCAACGGAACAACCTCGCCAATGCTTCTGCCCCTGGGCGAGCTGGCGCATTCGCTTGCTCGCCGGCGGCTGAGCTTTGGTGCGGACGCGATCGAGCTTGGGCCGGTCGACGGTCAGGATTCCGAGGTCGCAGCGATCCTGTCGGTCAAGGATTACCCGGCGGAGACCGACGCCGGCATGCTCGACGATCTTTATCGCCTGCCGTTCGAAATGAATGTGACCCAGAGCTTCGCAGTGGTCGACCGTGGCCCGGCGCTCGAGCGCATGGACCTGGCTCTCAGGCGCATGCGATCGGCCAATGATTCCGCCGTTTCGCTGCGGAGCGAATTAGCGCTCGCCAAGGACGAGGTGTCGGCGGGGCGCGCGTTGTTCGGCGAACATCATCTGACGGTTTTGCTGAAAGCGGCTAGCCTGGCAGATCTCGATGTGTCGATTGGCGAAGTTCAGGCCGCTCTGTCGGAAGCCGGCCTGGTGGCGGTCCGGGAGGAGCTTGGCCTGGAAGCCGCATTCTGGGCGCAGTTCCCGGGCAATTTCGGCTATGTCGCCCGGCGGGCATTGGTCTCGTCCGCGAACTTTGCCGGCTTTGCCAGCGCGCACAATTTTCCGGTTGGTCGAGCCTCCGGCAATTATTGGGGCGATGCGGTGACCCTGTTCGAAACGACCTCGGCGGGCCCCTATTTCTTCAATTTCCACCGCGGCGATCTCGGCAATTTCACCATCATCGGCCCGTCCGGCTCGGGCAAGACGGTGGTGCTCGGATTTCTCCTGGCGCAAGCGCGCCGCTACTCACCCCGGATCATCTTCTTCGACAAGGATCGCGGCGCCGAGATCTTCATCCGGGCGATTGGGGGCACCTATGACGCGCTTCGGCCCGGCACGCCGACGCGACTTAACCCGCTGGCGTTGCCCGATACCCCCGGCAACCGCCGCTTCCTGTCGGAATGGGTGGCGCGACTAACCACTGGCGACGGCGCGCCGCCGAGCGTCGAGGAGACGCAGTGGATCACCGACGCCATTGAAAGTTCCTACGCCGGACCGCCCGAAAACCGGCAGTTGCGCTTTCTCGCTCAGCTGTTCCGCGGGCGTGGCCGCGCTTCGGGAAGCGATCTCGCGGCCCGCCTCGCACCATGGCATTCGGGCGGCGAGCATGCGTGGCTGTTCGACAATGAACGCGATGGCCTCGAGCTCGATGCCGAGAGCATCGGGTTCGACATGACGGCCATTCTCGACCAGCCGGCGCTGCGCTCGCCGGCGATGATGTACCTGTTTCACCGGGTCGAGGAGCGCCTCGACGGGCGGCCGACCATCATCGTCGTCGACGAAGGTTGGAAGGCGCTCGACGATGAGGTGTTCGTTGCGCGGATTCGCGATTGGGAGAAGACGATCCGGAAGCGCGGCGGGATCGTCGGCTTCGCTACGCAATCGGCGTCCGACGCGCTCGACAGCAAGATTGCCTCGGCCATCATCGAGCAGGCCGGAACGCAGATCTTCATGGCCAATGCGGCGGCGCAGGCAAGCGATTACATCGACGGCTTCGGTCTGACCGAACATGAATATGAGCTCGTGCGATCGATCCCCGAGACGACCCGGGCGTTTCTCGTCAAGCATGGCGCGGACAGCGTTGTCGTTCGCCTCAACCTCGCGTCCGAGCCGGATCTGCTAACCGTGCTCTCGGGCCGCGAACGCACCGTCCGCCTGCTCGACGACATCCGCGGCAAGGTTGGCGATGCGCCCGATGCGTGGCTCCCGCGACTGCTGGCGGTCGCATGATGCAAGGCTTCTGCGCGCCCTCCGACGCCGATCGCTTCGCCGCGCGGCTGCTGGCCGACGCCGATTGCCAGGCGTTCGGCCTGGTCGAGCGTGGTTATGCCGCGCTGGCCCAGCCGGGCGGCACGGTGTCCAATGCGTTGACCGGGTTGATGGTCATCGCCGTGGCTTTTTTCGGCTACCGGCTGCTTCTTGGCCGCGGGATATTGCTGTCGAACGCCGTCAGCTTGACGGTGAAGATTGGCGTCGTTCTGATGATCGCCACGTCCTGGCAAAGCTGGCAGGCGGTCGCCTACAACGGGCTGGCTCGGGCGCCGGCCGAGATCGCCGGCGAAATGCTGGTCGGGATCGGGTCGCCCGACCCGCTCGAAAGCCTCGAAAAAGCGTTGGACGATCTTGCTGCCGCCGGCGTTGGTTACCGCACGCGCGCCGGAATCGCGTCGCCTTGGGTGGGTGGCCCGGCAGCGGCGGCGATGACCCTGAACGTGTCGGCCGTACTGCTGACGCTAGCGACAGTCGGGATCCTTGTGGCTGCGCGAGTGGTGCTTGCGATCCTGCTTGCAATCGCGCCGGCGATGGCTGGCTTGTTGCTGTTCGACAGCACGCGGGGCATGGCGCAAGGCTGGCTCGGCGCCATGGCCGCGGCTGCCCTCGCGCCATTATTCGTCCTGCTCGTCGCCGCCGTCGAATTCGCCGTCCTGTCGCCAATGATCGCGCGACTGCTGGCAGAGCAGGCCGCTGGCAATTTCGAGACGGCAACCGTCATGCCGATCGGACTGGTCACGATCGTCTTCGGCTTCGCTTTGGTTC
>JBDSXT010000023.1:0-2092 GCA_039925985.1 Sphingomicrobium sp. | reverse complement strand
CCCATGTGACTGGTCGGGTATAATGCGGATATTCGAGAAGCCCGTTGTCGAAGCTCTCTTCCTCTCCGCTGGAGGCCGCGCCCATTACCCCGGGGAGCAGGCGAACGCAAGCATCGAGCAGGACCATCGCGCCAAGCTCGCCGCCCGACAGGACATAGTCGCCGACGCTAACCGGTTCGAGGTCGCGGGCCTCGAAGATGCGCTCGTCGAAACCCTCGAAGCGGCCGCATAACAGGATCGCGCCGGGGCCCGTGGCGAGCTCGCGGATGCGGGCCTGGGTGAGCGGGTCGCCGCGCGGAGTGAGGGCGAGCATCGGGCGGGCGCTTTCGTTCTCGGCAGCAACTGAGTCCAAAGCAGCGGCGAGCACGTCGGCGCGCAGCACCATCCCTGCCCCGCCGCCCGCCGGCGTGTCGTCGACGCTCTTGTGCTTGTCGGTCGCGAAATCGCGGATGTTACGGGTGTCGAGGCTCCATAGGCCCTGCTCCAACGCGCGACCAGCCAGGCTCAGCCCGAGCGGTCCCGGGAACATCTCGGGGTAGAGCGTCAACACGGTCGCGGCGAAGGTCATTAGCGGCGGAGTACCTTGAGTACGAGGTAGGCGACCGGTGTGCCGACGACCACGGCTGCTGCCACTAGCATGGCACCGAGGATTGTGACGCCTGCGGCTGCCATCGCCGGACCATCGCAAACATGATCGTCCGGGGCGCACCCAGTTCGCAGGACGAGTGCACAACCGACGGCCATCAGGACAAAAGTGCCGAGAACCAGCCAAGTAATGATCCGGTCCAAAAGTTGACGGATCGTGCGTTGCGGCCAACGTTTGTTGGCCATCACGGCGGTAGCGGCCGCGATAGCAGCAACGACGATAGCGGTTATGAAGAGCTCGAAGGCCATCTGACCTAACTACTAGGTTGCAACGGAACCACCTATACCGTGGCGCGCTTGGGAGCGATGGACGAACCCCTCGACTGCCTGATTGTCGGCGGCGGCCCGGCCGGGCTGACCGCCGCCATCTATCTTTCCCGCTTCCACCTCGACATCCTCGTCGTCGACGCCGGGAAAAGCCGCGCCGGGATGATCCCCTGCACGCGCAACCACGCCGGCTTTCCCGATGGCATCACGGGCAAGGATTTGATCGCCCGGATGAAGGCGCAGGCGCAACTGTATGGTACGAAGATCGAGGAGGATCGGGTGACTCGGGTCGACCCCGAGGGCGAACTGTTCCGCGCTACCTGGGGCTCGGGCTCGGCGGTCGCCAAGACGATCCTACTGGCCACCGGCGTGACCAACCGCCGGCCGCCGATGGACGAAGAACTGCACGATGACGCGCTCGACCGCGGCCTCATCCGCTATTGCCCGATCTGCGATGGCTACGAAGTCACCGACAAGAAAATCGGCGTCATCGGCAGCGATGCGCATGGCGTCGCCGAGGCCATATTCCTGCGTGGCTTCACCAAGGACGTGACGCTGATCGCGCCCCACGCCGAGCTAGATTT
Source organism: Sphingomicrobium sp. (assembly GCA_039925985.1). GTDB lineage: Bacteria > Pseudomonadota > Alphaproteobacteria > Sphingomonadales > Sphingomonadaceae > Sphingomicrobium. The sequence continues at coordinate 596 of JBDSXT010000023.1, read as the reverse complement.
GCCGCCCGAAGATTGTCAGCGGCTGAAAGACGCAGGCATCGTCGCGGTCGATGGACCGGCCGAAGCGGTCGCGATCACCGGCAAATGCATCGTCGTCGACACCGCCGAAGGGCATTTCACCTTCGATAGCATCTACCCGGCGCTGGGCTCCGACACGCATACCCAGCTTGCCGACATGGTTGGAGCTCGGCTTGGCGATGACGGTTGTATCGGTGTCGACGCGCACCAGCGGACCACCGTGCCGGGCGTTTACGCGGCGGGCGACGTGGTTATCGGCCTCGACCAGATCAGCCACGCGATGGGCGAAGGCGGCGTCGCGGCGACGACCATCCGCAACGATCTCGGCAAGGAGGCGCCGCTGCTCCGCTAGGCGAGGAAGTCCGGGTCCAAGACGAAGTGGCCGTCGATGAGGTCGGCGACGTCGGCGCGGAACGGAATCAGCGAGCGCTTGCCTTCCTCGCATTCGATCTCGAGCAGGTCGCCGGCGCCGAAGTTCTCGACTGCGACGACGGTGCCGAGCGCTCTCCCTTCGCCGTCGACACAGGCAACGCCGATCAACTCCGCGTGATAATATTCGCCGTCTTCGAGCGGCGGCA
>JBDSXT010000022.1:0-14052 GCA_039925985.1 Sphingomicrobium sp. | reverse complement strand
GGCGCAGCTGCGGGGGCGATCGGCGCGTCGCTGCTAGGGCTTCCGGCTATCGTCGGCACCGCTGCGCTCGGCGCCGCAATCGTCGCCGTGGTGACTTTCGGCAATGCCTCGGTCGAGCGCATGTTCGCCTACGTTTCCTACCTCCTCTACGCGGTCTACGCGCTGTTCATCCTGCTGGCCTTGACCCATTTCGGCGACCGCATCGCTGTGGGGTTCGAGCGCGGCGGACCGATGACCGGCTGGCTCGGCGGGGGCACGATTTATGCCGGATACAATCTCATCGGCGCAGTAGTCATCCTGCCCGTCATCCGCCATTTGACCAGCGATCGCGACGCCATCATCGCCGGCGTCATCGCCGGCCCGCTGGCAACGCTTCCGGCCTTGCTCTTTTTCATCGCGATGATCGGTTTCTATCCTGAGATCGCAAGCGCGACCCTGCCGTCGGATTTTCTCCTCCAGCAACTCAACATTCCGCTATTTCATCTGCTCTTCCAGCTGATGATCTTCTCGGCGTTGCTGGAAAGCGGCGCGAGTTCGGTTCACGCGATCAACGAGCGGATCGCGCGTGCCTTGCTCAGTGGCCGCGGCGTTGTGCTCAGCAATCGGGCGCGGCTGATCATCGCGCTCGCACTGCTGATCGGCTGCATGTTCGTCGCCGATCGCTTCGGCCTGGTTGCGCTGATTGCCACTGGTTACCGCGCCTTAGCCTATGTTCTCATCGCCGTTTACGTCGTGCCCGTGCTGACCGTCGGCCTATGGCGGCTGAACCGGTCGAAGCAGGAGAAAATTGCATGAAACGCGCCCTCACTTTCGTGCTGATTGCGATCGGGTCGCCCGCACTCGCGGCGCCTCCTGCCGGGTTTGAGCAGCGCGTCGAGCAGCTTCGCAGCGCCTATGGGACCCCCGGCGTGTCGATCGCGATCGTCGAGGACGGCCGGCCGACACTCGCCCGGGGGTGGGGAGTGCGCGAGGTCGGCAAGCCCGACCCGGTCGGCCCCGACACGATCTTCGGTACCGGGTCGACGGGCAAGGCTTTTACTGTCGCCGCGCTCGCCATCCTGGTCGACCAAGGGAAGCTCAAATGGGATGACAAGATCATCGACCACATGCCCGATTTCCGCATGTGGGATCCGTGGGTGACTCGCGAAATGACGGTGCGCGACCTGCTCGTTCACCGCAGCGGCCTCGGGCTCGGCGCGGGCGATCTGTTATTCGTCCCCAACAGCGATCTGTCGCGCAAGGAAACGGTGCGGCGCCTGCGTTTTATCAAGCCCGCATCCAGTTTCCGCAGCGCTTACGCTTATGACAACATCCTTTACATGGTCGCGGGCGAATTGGTCGAAGCGGTCAGCGGCGAACCGTGGGAGCAGTTCATGCACAAGCATGTCTTCGCCCCGCTCGGCATGAACCATTCAACAGAATCCGACGCCGAATTCCAGGCCACTGCCGACCGCGCTCATCCCCACGGCCGCTTCGACGGACTGATTGTCGGCATGGGACGCCAGCAGCCCTATGATGGCAACGCGACCCTGGCCAAGAACGCGGCGCCCGCCGGCGGCCTTGCCATCAGTGCCAACGATATGACCCGTTGGTTGCTGACGCAGTTGGGCCGCGGCAAAATCCCCGGCAGCAGCGCGCGCCTGTTCTCCGACGAGCAGTCGAAGGAGATGTGGACTCCCGTCACCCTACAGCCAATCGACCCGCGCCCGCCCGAGCTGGCGGCGACGCAGCCGAATTTCTACACCTATGCGCTCGGCTGGGACGTCCAGGATTATCGCGGTGCCAAAATCATCTGGCATGGCGGCGCAGTGTTCGGCTCGCTCACCGCCGTAGCCCTCATCCCCGACAGAAACATCGGCTTCTCGATCGCCGTCAACAGCGAGGAAGGCGAGATCGTCCGCGGCCTGATGTACGAACTTCTCGACCATTATCTCGGTCATCCGCCCGGCGGCTGGCCGGAGAAATATCACGCGTTCAAAGCGGCGCGTTTGGCCGAAGCCGCCAAGCTGGTCGGCGCACAGCAAGCCAAGCCCGCGCGGGTCGGGCCGTCGCTGCCGCTCGACAATTATGTCGGGGACTATGTCGACCCTTGGTACGGGACGATCAAAGTGCGCCGCGCGGGCGCCGCGCTCGCCATCCAATTCCCCCATTCGAGCGGCATGGATAGCGTCCTCGTCCATCATCAGTACGACAGCTTCCGGACCCAGCCGGCACTACGATGGATTGAGCCGGCCTATGTCACTTTCTCGATCGATGCGGACGGCAAGGTCGACCGGGTCCGGATGAAGCCGGTGTCGCCGCTTGCCGATTTCAGTTTCGATTTTCAGGACCTCGATTTCGCGCCGGTCGCGACGGCAAAGGCAAATCAGGAGTAGTCATGGCCAAAAGCTCAAACTTCGCCGCGATCGGAGTGATGGCGTTGCTCGGCGGGTGCGTTGCAACGCCGAGCGCCTCCCTTGCTCCGCCACTCGCCGTGGTGGAAGCGGCGCAAGCTCCAGCCTATGACGTGTTGATCCGCGGCGGCACGATCTACGACGGCAGCGGCTCGGCGCCCTATGTCGGCGACATCGCCATCAATCGCGATCGGATTGTCTATGCCGGTCCAGCGCGCGACGCCACTGCGGCGCAAGTCGTCGACGCGCACGGGCTCGCGGTCGCGCCGGGCTTCGTCAACATGCTCAGCTGGTCGAATGAATCGCTGCTCGTCGATCCGCGCGGCCAAAGCGAGCTGCGCCAGGGCGTGACGCTGGAGGTGATGGGCGAAGGCTGGTCGATGGGTCCGCTCAACGACGAGATGAAGGCGCTTGCGGTCAAGCAGCAAGGCGACATCAAATATCCCATCGAGTGGACGACGCTCGGCGACTATCTCAACTACGTCGAGCGCAAAGGCACGTCGCTCAACATCGCTTCGTTCGTCGGCGCAACCACCCTCCGCCAACATGAGCTGGGCGAGCGCGATGTCGATCCGACCCCGGCCCAGCTCGATCGCATGCGGGCCCTCGTCCGTCAGGCCATGGAAGAAGGCGCGATGGGGGTCGGCAGCTCGCTCATCTACCCGCCGGCGACCTTTGCCGAAACCGACGAGCTCGTCGCTTTGGTCACCGAAGCGGGCAAGTGCGGGGGCATGTACATCAGCCACATACGGTCCGAAGGCGACCGCTTGCTAGAGAGCGTCGACGAGCTGATCGACATTTCGCGCCGGTCGGGCGCGCCCGCGGAGATTTATCATCTCAAGCAGGTTGGCCGGGCCAATTGGGGCAAGCTCGACCAAGTCGTCGCGCATGTCGAAGCGGCGCGCGCGGCCGGGCTTCGCATTACTGCCGACATGTATACGTATACGGCGGGCGGCACTGGGGTCGCGGCGTCCATGCCGCCCTGGGTCCAGGATGGCGGCAATGGGGCGATGCTCAAGCGCCTCAGGAACCCGGCGGTGATTGCTCGCATCAAGCGCGAGATGAGCCGGCCGGGGACCGACTGGGAGAATTTATACTATCACGCTGGGCCGAGCGGGATCCTTCTTGCCAATGTCGCCGAACCGTCGCTGAAGCCGCTTATCGGCAAGACGATTGCCGAGATCGCGAAGCTGCGCGGCGTTACTCCCGAACAAGCGGTCATCGACATTACGCTTGCTGACCAAGGCCGCGCCGGCGCGATCTACTTTTTGATGAATGAGGATAATGTCCGCCGCCAGACCGCGATACCCTGGGTCAGCTTCGGTTCCGACGCCGAGGCGTCCGCGCCCGAGGGCGTGTTCCTCAAATCGAGTACCCACCCTCGGGCCTATGGCAATTTCGCGCGCTTCCTTGGCAGATATGTGCGCGACGAAAAGACCACGCCGATGCCCGACGCGATCCGCCGTCTGACGGCTCTACCAGCGGCCAATCTCGGCCTCCTCGACCGCGGCAATCTAGCTCCGGGCATGGCGGCCGACGTCGTGTTGTTCGACCCCGCGACGATCGCCGATCACGCGACCTTCGAAAAACCGATGCAGTTCGCGACCGGCGTGCGCGATGTGTTCGTCAACGGCGTCCGGGTGCTCAAAGCCGGTGAGCCGACCGGCGCGAAGCCAGGTCGTTTTATCAAGGGCCCCGGCTGGACGGGTTGGGCCGACGGCGGCGCATGCCGCGGCGCTAAGAGCGGTACGCTTGGCAAATAATTTTGTCGCCGCGTGAACAACCATCCGGTGTTGTCGAACGATGCCTCGCCATCTTTCTGAACGTCGGACTTCGCCGTCATATCAATCTCTGCTTTCCTCGTTTCAAAGCCCTACGCCTTTAGCGCCAACACTACTAAGGTTACCTACGCGGCGCGATGCGCCCTTTCCCCACGCTTTTGGTAAGTGTCGCCCTCGCTGACGATGGCTCGCTGAATGACAACAGAGCCGACGTGTTGGCAGACGGCGGGGAGAGCGGAAGCGACCAGTTACAAATGGCGCAACAGAATCCGCTGTCCGCGAAACGACTGGGACCGATAGCGCTGTAAAGCGTTTCTTCCATATGTCAGTCGGCTGGATTATGCGCGCGAAACTTATGCGGACCATCGGACAGCGAGCGAGCTCGAAGTTCTTCGGCCGGCATTCGACGAGGCGTGGCCTGTGGACGGCACGCCCCGCTATTCCGAGTTGTTAAAGTCGCTGAATGACGCGAAATCTGGCGCTCTGGCAGCGCGAGCGGGGCCAGCCCGTGAGGCAACACTCGATGTTCCCCAACCGGCCGAAACTCCCGACGCCATATAACCTAGGTTGAATCACGTTGAGCGTTTTCGGCGTATCAACAGGCATTGCTGACATTGCCTTGCGCGTCGGCGACCGAGAGACATCCGGAGAGCTCCCGCTTTTGAGGGGAGACGTCCATGCCGATTACAACCAGCGAGCATTTTAATTTACGCGCCACTGCCGAACGTCAGTTGGCCAATGGCAAAACAGATGTTGTCGCTGCGGCCGCGCATACAGAAATTGCTGTGCGCTGCGAAGAACTGGCGCTGGAACTGGACATCAGGGATCGGGCTGCTGCTCGGGTGTCCTCACCTTCGGACCTCCTGGAAGTTCCGCCCCTGAAGCGATCGTCCTTCGGCACACTGGTCTGAAAGGCGAAGGCTAGCTACTCGTCGCCCTGCTCCGCAAGCCTTGCATGACACCCTATTTGACGGAACACCTCGACTTGGCCTAGCCGCAAGTGCAGGATTGCGATTTGCTAAGTGGCTGTTTTAACTTGTTATTGCCAGGATTGGCCGCTATCCCGGGGAGCGCGGCGGGGGCACCAATGACACTTCAGGAAAGAGTTCAGAGGTTCGTCGCTGGACGGGCCCCGCAACCCATTTGCGATGATTGTGTGGCTGACCATTTAGCATTGAGCCGCAAACAGGTGGTCGCAGCCGCGTTGAGGTCCGAACAGGGGCAACGGATCGGGCGTTGCACTGGGCGCTGTTCCGGCTGCTGCACCAATCGGAAGGTAACGGTTCTACCTCAAAAGCAATAAATTGTGGCCTATTTCGACCGATGACGGACATTCGACCGCCTGCCATACGGGTAACATGCGACGCACGGATTTCTTGACGCCGGCAGCGGGAGGTTCGGGCGCTTTGCCGAATCCCTCCGATGCGATCGACTAAGTGCCCGCGTACAGTTTCACCAGTCTATATAAGAAGGTCCGCGAGTCATAGACTGACTGGACCCGAACGCGCTCGTTGAGGCCATGGATGTGGCCACCGTCGGGATCGACGAACATGCCGTCGACGCCGTAAGTGGGAATGCCCGCTGGATTCATGAATTGGGCGTCGGACGCGCCCGGCTCGAGCGCGACGATCACGGGCACGCCCGGCCAAAGTTCGGCCGCGACCGCCCGGATTGGGTCCATCACGCCAGGCGTTAAAGGGGCGGGGGTGGCGACCGGGCCACGCACTTCCGGGATCGAGACGGAAACCTTGGCGTCACCGGCTAGCTGCGTCAGCTTGGCCTGGACCGAGGCTATGCTGTCGCCGGGGAAAATGCGGCAGTTGATATTCGCGCGTGCCCGCTGCGGCAGCGCATTCGTAGCGTGCCCAGCGTCGAGCATCGTGGCGACGCACGTAGTCCGCAGCATCGCATGCCAGTTGGCGTCGCGATCCAGGACTGCAACGGCCCTGGCGTTGGTCGGGTTCGCGAGGACCGCCAGCATGGCGGCCCCTTGATCGCCACCGACGATCTTGGCCATGCCGGCGAAATAGCCGCGGTTCGCATCATTCAATTGGACCGGAAATTCGTATCGGCTAATTCGATCGACGGCGCGGACCAGATGATAGATAGCATTGTCGGCTACCGGGCGCGAGCTGTGGCCGCCGGGATTGGTGCTTTCGAGAATGAAATTTTGAAAGGTCTTTTCCGCCGCCAGCACTTCGAGCGCGACATGCCGGCCCTTCGCATCGAGATCGCCACTGACCCCCTCGGTCAGAGCCAGACGAGCATCGATTAGATCGCGGCGATGGCTTGCCAGCCAACCGGCGCCATTGACCGCGGCACTAGTTTCCTCGCCACAAGTGAGCGCAAGCTTGATGCTGCTCTTGGGGCGGTATCCCTCCTCCCGATAGCGCACCATATTGTCGACCCAGATCGCTGCCTGAGCCTTCATGTCGCTGGCGCCGCGCGCGTAGAAATATCCACCTTCCTCAAACAGCGTGAACGGATCGCGAGTCCAGTCCGCGCGCTTCGCCTCGACGACATCGATGTGCGCCAGCATCAAGATCGCTTTCGCCCGCGGGTCGCTGCCATGCAGAACGGCGACCAAGCCGCCTTCTTTGGGATGTCCGTCGGGCACAAATATGTGGAGGTCCGCATCCGGATAACCGGCCGACTTGAGCCGCGCCGCCATGCGCTGTGCCGCGACCGTACAATCGCCGGACGACAGGGTCGTATTGGTCTCGACCAATTCCTTATAGATCGAGCGGAACCGCGCGAGGCCGGGTTCTTCAGGGTTGGCGACTGCCGAGGAGGCCGATAGCACCACCGCGACGATCCCCGCCAAGATCCGCATCATGCTACCCCTTCGAACCCGTATCCAAGATGATCAAGCTGGCAGGAATAGCCATGACGTCAAGTGATACCGACTGGCCGACCGTGCGCCGGTTTGAGAACCAAACTCACTTGCTTATGTCCGCTTACGACCCAAAGCGGACGTTGCGCTCAGCCAACTTGAAACTCAAAATCGCCGCTTTATGGCTTGCTGTGCGAGTGGAGTTGAAGCGATGAGCGATCGACGCGCAGTCGTGTGGGGCGCATCCGGCGGCATCGGCCGGGCGGTGGTCGAGGCGCTGGAGGCATCGGGCGCTTATGCGGTGATTCATGCTGGCAGCCGAAGGCTCGTCGCACCTGCACTGGACGTCGTATGGCCGTTCACCTTCGACCTTTACGACGAGACTTCGATCGCCGCGGCTGCGGCGGCAGTGGCTGCGGCGGGGCCTGTCGATTTAACAATAGTTGCGACCGGGATTCTCCACGATGCCAGCCACCAGCCCGAGAAGAGTTTTGCGACGCTGAGAGCCGACGCCATGATCGAGTTTTACCGCGTCAATACCGTCGGACCCGCGCTGATTGCCAAGCACATGATCCAGGCGATGCCCAGGGATCGCCGTAGCGTATTCGCCGCCCTCTCGGCCCGGGTGGGATCGATTGGCGACAATCGCCTCGGCGGCTGGCACAGCTACCGTGCGTCGAAGGCGGCGCTCAATATGATCATAGCCAATCTTGCGATCGAATTACGCAGAACGCGGCCGCGGGCAATTGCGATCGGCCTTCATCCGGGCACTGTCGATACCAGCCTGTCCGCTCCATTTCAAAAAGGTGTGGCCGACGGCAAGCTATTTTCGCCGACAAGCAGCGCGCGGCATTTGCTTTCGGTAATCGAGAGTTCGACAGAGACAGCGTCCGGCGCGGTCTTGGCGTGGGATGGCCAACGGGTACTGCCGTGACGCTTGAAGCAACCGCAGCACGCAAATCGACCGGTTCCGACCGATCGTGGACCTTGGTTGGGAACTGACTGAGCTCAACAAGGCAACTCAAGCTGCTTCCGCACGCCGGTCCGCCGTTTGCGGGCACGACCCATAGGTCGCGGACTGCGTCGGCGCGTCGACATGGCGGTGAACCGGCACGCGCTTAATGCGCAAACGCGCGGCTTCCCAAAGAATGCCGGCAACAACCTTCCAGCTCATCAGGGGGTACGCAAGCATTGCCCGCACCAGCGTCGCGTCCCTCAGCTCATGGCGCGTGCCGGTCTGCAGTGCGACGAGGATCGTGCCTTGGCGATCGATAACATTGATGGCGATCAACAGATCCCGGCCCGGTGGCCGCACTCGAAATTTGTAGTGCAGATTCATTGGCAGGAAGGGCGAGACGTGAAAGCGCTTCGCGGAATTCTGACGCACATCGGTTCCGTTGCCCGCAACCGGCATCACATAGGTATGGCGCTCGCCAAAGGTATTGCTGACTTCGTACAGGATGGCGATTAGGTCACCGTCGCGTCCGCGGCAGAAAAAGAGGCTGATGGGGTTGAACACAAAGCCCAGCAGGCGCGGCATCGTTAGCAGCTCAATCGCGCCAACTGCGGTCGTCAGACCGGCGGCCCGGACATGGCCTTCGACCTGGGTACGCAACGACTCGCACGAGCCATCGCCATGGTCGCGGTCATGGAAGGCAATCAGGTTGAATCGGTTGCGTGAAAACAGGCGCAGGCTGCGATCGAGCCGATCGAGCTCGTCGAGATCGAGCAGCAGCGAAAATGTGCGGTAGCGCAGCTGGTGAAGCCGCGGCCGCAGGCGTCGGTGCATCACCCGGCCGGCGTAGAGTGCCGAACGAGTCACGCCGCCCGCCGTAATTCGGGCAGGCTCGAAACATGGATTCGCGCGGATTCGCCGGGCACGTCCCAGGGTCGTCTTACGCTGCCCAACTGCTCAGCCACTGCCAGGCCTGACTGCAGCCCGTCCTCGTGGAAACCCGCCCCGAAATAGGCGCCGCAAAACCAGGTCTGGCGGACGCCCTGTAGCGACCACAAATGATGCTGGGCGGTGCTCGCTCCGGCATCGAACATCGGATGATTGTAGATATTTCGGCAATGGACGAGGTCCGGGTTGGGCGCCTGGGTGGGGTTGAGAGTCAGGAACAGCGGACGATTGTCGGTAATGTCCTGCAGCCGGTTCATCCAATAGGTAACCGATAGCAGGGGAGAATGTTCGCCCTGCTCCGACGCATAATTCCAACTCGACCAGACCCGCCGACGTCGCGGCATCAGGGCCGGGTCCGAATGAAGCACCGCCTCGTTGCGCCGGTAATGAAAGGCGCCGAGAAGCCGGCGCTCTTGGCCGTCCGAATCTGCAAGCATGCGGAGCGCCTGGTCGGCATGAGCTGCAATAACGACATGATCGAACCGTTCGATGCCATTCGCGCTGGTCAGTTCGACGCCGCCGTTGCGCCGCCGGATCGCATGAACCGGACAGCCAGTCCGGATTCGGTCCGCGAACGGGCGCGACAGCTTCTTCACATATTCGCGGCTTCCGCCCTCGACCGTGCGCCACAGCGGACGGCGAACGAATTTCAGCAAGCCGTGGTTTTCGCAGAAACGGATGAACGCAGCAGCCGGATACTCGGGAATTTTATACACCGGGGTCGACCAGATCGCAGCGGCCATGGGATACAGATGATCATCTCGGAAGGCGCGCCCGCAGCCGATCCCGTCGAGATAGTCGCCTAGGCTGGTCGACCCGATCGCCGCCAGATCACGCGGTGCACGGTGATAGAAGCGGGCGAGGTCGCGAAGCATCGACCAAAAACGGGGCGACGCGACGTTGCGGCCCTGCGCAAACAGCCCGGCAAGACTGCCGGAATACTCGAGACGCCCCTGGTCAAGGGAAACCGAGAAGCTCATTTTTGACGGTTTTGTCGCGACTCCGAGGTAGTTGAACAGAGCCGTCAAATTGGGATAGGTCCGCTCATTGTAGACAATAAATCCGGTGTCGACGGCAAATCCGTCGGCTTGAACGGTGTGGCTATGCCCGCCGATCCGCCGGTCGCTCTCGAACATGGTGATGCGGTGGCTCTGCGACAGCAGCCACGCGGCCGAAAGACCTGAAATTCCCGTGCCGACGATGGCAATGTTGAGCGGCTGCGCAGTGCGCAAATTCTGTCTCCCGTCGGGGTGGCGCCCTTATCTGTTCGAGCGTTATGGCTCAGATACGGATCGATTGGCTCGTTGGATGAGTCCGCTGACTATGGTCCGAAAGGAACGAGCAAACATATACCGCCAATGGGCCTAGTCCGTCTTCTTGCCGCCCTGGCACTGGCGCTCGCCGCAGCGATGGCCCTGGCTTGGGTCATTGCGCGTCAGCCCGGTCGTTCGGGTTGGACCGATGTCGGCTGGTCCTATGCCGTCGGACTTGCGGGGGTCGCTGGCGCACTGGCTCCTGTTGGAGGAGGGGTTGAGCAACGCCGCTGGCTCGTCGCCTTGCTGGTCGGCATTTGGTCGCTGCGCCTCGGCACGCACATCCTGCAGCGGACGCTCAAGGGCGGCGAGGACCCGCGCTATGCGGAGTTGCGGCGGGAATGGGGCGCAAATTTCTCTCGCCGGTTGCTCTGGTTCCTGCAGATCCAGGCTGCCGCCGGCTTCCTGCTCATTCTCTCGATCATTGTCGCGGCCCGCAATCCGGCGTCATTCCCAATGTGGTCGGACTGGGCGGGGATCGCAATCATGGTCGTCGCGACGACGGGCGAGACCATCGCGGACCGTCAGTTACGCGCATTCGCCGCGCGGGCCCGGGGCAAAAAGGCGATTGCCGACCGCGGACTGTGGGGGTGGTCGCGCCATCCCAATTATTTCTTCGAATGGCTGGGCTGGTTCGCTTATGCACTCATCGCCATCGGCCCTGACGGACGCTTCGCCTGGGGCTGGCTCGCGCTCAGCGGTCCGGCGTTGATTTACTGGCTACTCGTGCATGCCTCGGGGATTCCGCCTACCGAGGCGCATATGCTGCGATCACGCGGTGCAGCATTCCGCGACTACCAGCGGCGCGTCAACGCCTTCTTCCTCTGGCCAGGACGTCCCTAGTTCGCACAGTCGATCACCACTACGCCGCCGCCCAGCGCGCCGCATAATAGCCGGCGGTTGCCGCGGCACCGGTCAGGATCGTCCCCCAGCACATGTCGGCGACCGTCACTAGGCCCGACCATTGTCTGAGCGTAGCTTGGTTGGTGAGGTCATAGGTCCCGTAGGCGATCAGCCCCAGCACGAGCCCCCGGGAAAGCGCGACAGTCCACTTTCCGGCGGCAAGGCCAGGCGCGACGGCGAGGACGACGATGCCAGCGACGTAGAGGAAATAGAAAAGCGCCGCTGGCGCCAGGCGGAAACCGTCGGCAAGCATATCACCGAGCAACGGCCGGTAAAGCCGCTTAGCGGCGAACGACAACCAGACGCCGTCGAGGACGAGCATGGCAGCCGCCGTGCCCAGATAAGCGAAAATCCAGCTGCGCATGCACGTTTCCCGACCACTGAGTGCAAACTATTGCGGTTACCCTTTAGTCGAACGACTCAACTAGACAAATGGCGTCTCGCACTACAATTCAAGTTCCATTTGGGAGCAGCCCTTTCCTAATGCTAATTTAAATGAAGGCTAATGTCCGCTTTCCAACCAATCCAGCCGCGACGCTTTCGCCCCAAAGTGAACAATGGGACGCGCATTGCTCTGCAGTATCGACGTTAGCTGCGCGCTGCTGGCTGTCGTCGACACGGAAGACCCATTCCGCGATCCCGGTCATGCAAAAAACGGCAAATGGCGACCGCCATAGATCGGTCAGGGCTTGGAGGTTGGAGCTACCTGTGACCGAGCTTTCTTGCCCGTGAGTCGATCCGTGATTTCTATGTAAACACCTGCTGGCGGAACGGTGTCCTTCGCAACGGCAAACCAGAGGCCGTCCAGACGCTCCGGTCCTGGCAGCGAGCAGAACTCTACAAGCTGCTTGCCCTTGGTGTCGTAAATTGCGACCGCGATGCGCGTCGCACTTACATTCTGTCCACACGGCGGCGCGTTCTGCGATGTTTGGAAAAGAGCCTTTGGATATTTCGCCTTGTTCGTAACGTCATACTGGTATCGCACAAAGTCAAATCCGTTAGCTTCATACGGCTCGCTGCCCTGGAAAACCAAACGCGGGCTCGGCAAGCTGATCGAATGTTTCGCCCGTGCATCCGCCATGGTGGGAGCCGAGAGGACCGCGAAAACTGCAAAGGCCGCTGCTGGTCCAAACGCATTCTTCATGACAGCGGTCCTTCCGGCCACCAACGATTGCATATTGTCACACTAGCGCAGGAAACCGTGACGCGGCTACTTCCGCCTCAGTGTATACTTTCACCCTTTCGAGGACCTCGGATCTCGCCCGCGCGGATAGGTGCGTTCCTGTTGGATGCGGCCATTCTGCTTATGGATCTTCACCGATCCGCCCTCCTTGCCGACAGCGGATTTCAGCGCGCCTCCTTTCAAAGCCTCGGCCTTTTTATCAAACCTTGCTGTAGCGCGATCAGAGCCGTCTTTCTCAAGCTGCCAACCTCCTCTCTTCTTATCTCTGGTGAGGTGGTAACTGGGGAGCTTTTCCTTAGCCATGACACTGGACTCCTTCCTGGTACGCCCGCGTTGCCCGCGGCATACGACCAAGGGTGAACCGCTGGGCCTGTCGGACCGTTCCCAGCGATGAAAGGCACTAACAGCAACGTGCGCGGGACCATCAATATGGAGCATCAGACCAAGCGGTCCGCCGCTGCTGAAAAGCGAATGTCCGCTTTCGACCCAAAGCGGACATTGGGCTAGTGGGCGGCTGGCAGGGGCCCCAATGTTACGGACGTTCAGATCCCCGACACACAATCAGAAAGCGCGGGTGATTCCTAACTCGGTGCGGATGCGCTTATAGTCCTAGAATTCGACGGTGCTGCGGTTGCGCTCGATCGCGAGGCGGGTGACGGGCGGCAAAGCCGGCGAAGCCGAGGTTGCGAAAAACGGTCCCCAGAGCGAGCCGACTCAGTCGGTCGGCCGAGCTTCAGGAAGGATGAGCAGGCGCTCATCCGCTTTCAGCCGGCCGAGATCGATGCCGGCGCTTAACGTTAATGGGCCCGCCTCGCGGTAGGCGGCGATACCGGCCTGCCACGAGCGCGTCGAATAGGCCGCGTCGTGCGCCTTGAAGTGGTCGCCAAAGGGTCATAATCCGCACCCGGCCTCAGTGTTTGCCGACCCAGACGCCAAACATCGTCGAGGTCTGGTGCGTGACAGGGTTCACGTAAGGCGCTTGCCACCGCGCCATGAGTTCCTGGGCCCCAGGGCCGGTGAAGATGCCGTCGAAGGTCCCATTTCCGGTAACGCTCGGATTCTGCAATTGCCCCGAAAAGGAGGTGCTGCCGACGCCGAAAACGGTGCTCAGGAAGTCGTATCGGCCAAGGCCTAACGAGCCCCCACCCAGGTCGTTCAGCATCGGATCTAAATGACCAGCCAAAGTCCCCGCGCCAAAATCGAACTGCATTGTCGCCGTTCCAGTGATGTAGTAGTTATTGTCGATGCTCGATCCTCTGACGATCGCGCCGTAGGTTGCGCTACCCGTGACCGGCACCGCTCCCGCCGGTGTTGCGGTGCCAAAGGCGACCCAGCCAAAGGGTTCGGGGCTCATTCCGGATGTGTCGTAACCGGCGATCGTCGTGTAGGTGAGTTTAAGTTTCGGGCCGGTGGGCTTGGCGACGTTAGCTGCGGCAAGCCACGTGCCGGGTGAGCTCTCAAGATCCCCGTTCCACCAGTCAGCGTTCGGACTGTTCCCGTTATATTGATAAAAACCGCCAGCCGCCGTGGACGGAAAATCCATCACATACAGACCAGCCGCGGCGTCATAGCGCACTGAAAAACCATCTCCAGTCAAAGTCGTAGGCGACCGGTTGTTTGCCTCGAGCCCGATGGTCGCGAAGTTCGTCGAGACATTGATATCCGGAAAAATCTTTACCGCGCTCGTTGATCCCGGCGGCGGCGGCGGCGGAGGCGGCGGAGGAGTGGGTGGCGCCGGAGTGG
>JBDSXT010000021.1:0-4869 GCA_039925985.1 Sphingomicrobium sp. | reverse complement strand
GAGCGCGGCGTCGGTGGGCTCGCGACATTCGGTATTGCCGACGAGTTGGCGATAAGCGGCGGCTGCAAGCCCGCGAGTGATATCGCTGCGGTTGAGCCGCGTTCGGAGGTTAGTCCCGTCAAGACTTTGGAACAGTGCGTCGGCAAGCAGCAGCGCCTGATCAGCCGCCCGCGCGGCGCCGAGCTGCTGCGACACATCGTAGAGCTGCTCGATGTCCACCGGTGAATATCGACTAAGCAGACCGGCGAGGTCGGCGATCCACTTGAGCCGAAACCAGGCGCTGGCTGCACCGTGGACGCAGAGGTAGGCAAGAAGCTGGTCGCCCGCGAGCGTCGGCAGCGAAATGCCCGAAATGACCTCGACCAGCTGGCGCGGCGAATGCACGTCAATCGACGGGATCATCAGGCAATTGTCGGCCAACCGGGTGTGCAATTCGACGTGAATTCCCGGCTCGCGGGTCCAGACTGATTCCTTGTGCCGGTCGTGCCACTGCTGCAAATCCACCGATGTCTCCGGGATGACCAGCCGGTAGCCGCGCGACCGGAGCAATTCGGCGGCCTGCGCCAGCTGCCTAGGCGCAATGAGCACATCGATGTCCCAGCCCATCTTCAACAGCGGCCGCGAGTAAGCGAGGGCGCCAACCGTCAGTCCCTTGACGAACAGAAAGTCCAGGCCGGCTTTTTCGAAGTCCGCGGAGAGGTCGCGCGCCTCGACGGCCATTTGCAGGTTCGAAGTGACGATCGCCTCGGCATCGGCCGATAGGGCCGCTGCATGCTCGGGCGGCATCTGGGCTCGGGCCGAGCAGAGGGAATGCCAGACCAGGCCCTGCACCCGGTGGAACCGAGCATTCCAGACGAAGCGATGCCAATCGACGGTCGCGGCCATCTCGCCGACGATCGGCATTTCGTCGGCGGCGAACGCGGCCCGGCAACATTCGACCATCAGCTGGAACTCAACCGACGCCACCTTCACGAGGCGTTGCTTCGCTCGACATATTTGATGAAGCGCGCGGTGAGCAGGCCGCGTGGGACAGCGAACTCGCTGGAATAAAATTTTTGCGGATCTGTCTCGGTCTGCTCGGGCCAGTCTTCGAGGGCGGCCCGAAGGCGCGGCAAATCGAGCATCGCCGCCAGACGTTCGTCGCCCTCAAGCCGGCCGATCTCGGCGAGATAATCAGCGCGGCGGCGGCCGATCCGCAAATGCCAATCGGCATCCCAGCGCCCATTCAGTCGATTGGCCCGCTGCTCATCGGGCATAAGGTCCTTGGCCATGGCCTTGGCAAGCCAGCGCATCTGCCCATCACGCATGAACATTTCCACGGGCAGCCCAAAGCAAAATTCCACGAAAGGCCGGTACGCCATCGGGTCGCGCTGAGCGACGCCGTACATCTGCTCAAACGCCTGGTAAATCTCGTCGGGTTCGCCGTCGTAATTTTGAAACAGCAGCCGCTGGGCATGGCGGCGGTTCCATGGCTGATATCGTTCGAAGATGAAGTCGAAGTCTTTGAGGCGCTGCTCCGCGCCCGATTTAGTCCGGTATTCCCGGGACAGCGGCTGGATGAGATCAAGGAGCGGCCGCCGGCTCGGAAATACTGTTTTGCGAGCCAGACGCCAAAGCCAGTTGGGTAACAGCGGCACGAGGCTTTGAGCGACCAGACGCCAAAGCATCGACCGATTGTCGGGGTATTGCGCCAGCGCCAGCCACAACTGTCGCCAACGACCCCTCAAAAGATATTCGACGAACCCCCATGTGCCTTTGTCGCTGAAAGTAAAATTACCCCATTCGGCAAGCAGCAGCAGGTCGCAGCCGGCTTTCGCGGCAGACGAGAACAACCCGTGGAACACATACATGTTGCACAGACCCGATGGTGCGCCGCCCATCAGATGGAAGAATTGATTCCACCGATAATCGTGCTCGTACCCTTCGTTCGCCGTGAAATGAGGGTCCAGGCGTGGATGCATGGCGGCAAAAGCTTCGATAATCGGGCGTTCGTTTCCAACCATCCCGGGAGTGGTGCGACCGTCGAACCCCTCCTCCGGGACAAATGAAAATGTCGGCAGCCGTTGCCCTTGCGGGAGGGCGGCCAGCGTGCGGACGGCGACCTGGGGCGAGTCTAGTCCGCCTGACAGCGATGCTCCCGGCGAACTGCGACCGGCAAGACACGCGCGCACTCCGTCGTCGAGGAGCTGGCTCGCCCGCGCGATATAATCCGTGTCGCTGTTCATTCGTACGTCGGGCATCGCGAACAGATCGTAAGATTTCCGCAGATTCCGCGGATGACCGTGCGCAAGCTCGACGATATGGCCGACGGGGATCCGGGCGACATCGCTGAACCAGCTTGCCTCCGTGTTGCCGAAATTGATCAGCGCGCTGTCCGCGACTCTCGTTTCGTTGAGCCGCTCTTCCACCCCGGCGGCGAACAGCGCGCGGGGCACTGAGGCCACCGCGCCCATGCGCTCGTCTTGGGAGTAATAAAGCGGAGGCGCGCGTAGCGGACTCCTCGAAAGGCGCAACCGACAGCGGTCGGGTTCGGCGATAATCGCGCAATATTCGCCGATTACCTTATGCTCGGCCTCGTCACCCCAGCGCTCGACCGCCAGGCCATAGAGCTGGACTACGTCCTTGGAATCGGTCCCGAGCTCATCAGCAATTGTCGAGGCATTATCGAAATATCCGTGGAACAGGACGATTTGGCCGCTGGCCAAGAGTGTTGGACGCCAGGCGCGGCTCTGCGCTGCCGTCGAGCGAAGCGGGCGATAGGCGAAATGGAGAGAGCCGATTTCGGCCGAACCGGCGTGACCGCCAATTCCCGCGCAAAGCGAAGTTGCCAGTCGGAGCGAAAGGCCAGCGTTGCCAACCCGAGCTGAGTCAGCCCAAGGCCAGGCAAATGCAAGCATTGCGGCTCAGGCAATCGGGCAGACAGGAGACCGAAATAGCGAAAGGGGTGTCTGCAGCATCAAACGGAAGCTGGACGAATTCAGGTCTTCGCTCCGGCTCCCTGGGCTCCGGCGCCCTGAGCGCCGGCGACATCCTTGATTGCGCCAAGACGCTTGATTTGCGGTTTCGTCCACTGAGGGCGCTTCGTTTCGGTGGTCATGCCAACTCCTGCAAACTCGGTTCGGCACATGCGAGTGCATGGCAAGACCTTATCAATGCTCAACTTGCGCGAGAGTTGCAATCAAATTGTGCTGAAGCGGCGCGATCCCGATCGGTCTAATCGAGACGCAAGGTTTCCACCCAGGGGCCGGGCAGATCGCCGATGACTTTGTCGCCATCGGCCTCGATCCAGGCATGCAGGCCGTCGGCCGCGTCGCGAAGCGCGGCCGGGCGAACGGCGAAGACTAAGGCATGCCGGATCCGCTCGCGGCGAAGCATCCAGCTGAGCGCCATGGCGCGCGGCAGGCACTTGGTTTCGAACGGTAACCACGCTGCCGCCCGCTCGACTTGCTTGGCGAGTTTCCGGGCTTCCGCGGCTGACGCTGCACCGCCATCGTCACCAAGCGTTTGGCGCCATCGTTCCAGCGGAACTGCCGCGATCAATATCCGTGCCCGGCACAAAAGCGCAATCGCTGTCGCGACACGGCGCCGGTGCGGCCAGAGTTCAGCCGACGGCAAGCAGCCCACTATCCTCAAGGTGGCCAACAAATTCGTCGACGTCGCTTGCGATTTGCGACTGGTCTGCCGGAAACTCGGTGGCGAGCGCCGCGATCAACGCGTGCCGGTCACGCGCTCCGTCGATTAGCCGCCAGATTGCTGCCCCGGTCCCCGACAGCGAGAAGAACTCGCCATTGTCGAGCCGCATAATGACGATCTCATGATCGATGTCGGCTTCGGTAAACCGATCGCCTCTTTTGGTGATCGCACTCACTTCAGCTCTCCCGCGACTTCGGTGATATATCGCGCGGCGTAGGTAACGCCATCGTCAAAGCGCGTGGGATCGCGGGGACGAATGAAGCGCGCCATGGCGATCTGATTGGCGAGCCGGCTCAAATGCGCGAAATTATCCGCGCGATCGAGCCGACGCGCCGCTGAGAACAGATCGGCTGTGTAATGGTCATCCTGCACACGGACAAAGCGTTCGGATCCCGAGATCAGCGCAATCTCCGTCGGCTCGCCATCCTCAAGAAAAATCAGCCGGGCGAGGGGCAAAGCGATGTTGACATCGCCCGCAGTCGGACTGGCGTAAAATTTATCCACGGTCTGAGACACTTTCTCCTGTTGGGTTGCTCCCGTCATCTCCAGCGCGTCCTGCCTCAGTTTCATCCTTTTATGACCTGGAAGGCAAATTATGCGCTCTGGATCGGACAGGTCGAGGATCAGCGTGTCGTCGCAGAACATTGGCAGGCCGCGGTCGCCGAGCGCCGCCACCAGCGTCGATTTCCCGGCTCCAGCTGGACCGGCGAAAGCGAAAACTTGCCCGTCCAGAGCGACCGCCGAGGCGTGGAGCGGTAGCAATCCATTCAAGCTGGCTATTGCCGCGTAAACGCTGCCGTTCAGCCACAGTGTTTCCTCGCTGAGGTCGGCATCGGCGCCGCGGTCGATCGTGATTCCATCGCCGATCCGATAGTGGAAATAATGATCGCCTTCGCCGCGCAGCAGGAATTCGTTCTCTTTGACCTGCCAACTGGTGGGAAACAGGGGATCGCCGAAAAGCGCTCTGGGGACTGGGCCGGCCGCGACCCGAGTCTCGCGCTCCATCAAACACTCGGCAGCGGTCTTGATCACCGTCTGGCCGGATGGGCTGGAAGCACTGGCGATTGCAGAGCGATGGGGCATTCGGCTGGTCACTCGCGGCCTTCTTAATGGTGAGCCCTGCTGGATTCGAACCAGCGACCTACTGATTAAAAGTCAGTTGCTCTACCGACTGAG
>JBDSXT010000020.1:0-7086 GCA_039925985.1 Sphingomicrobium sp. | reverse complement strand
ATACCAAACGCATGACCCTCGGCGCGGTCTATGCCTCGACCCTGCTGACATGGCTCGATGACGACAGTGACAAGCGCGCCGAAACCGCCGCCTTCCTCGACCGGCGGATCGACGATGTCATGAAGTTCGAGAAGTGGAAGGCCGAATGGAAGGGCTCGGGCCAGCATCTCAGCGTGTCGCGATTCCTTGGTCGGTTACGCTATCCGCCACGCTAGAAAATCTCCCCGCTATTGCGAATTAGTCGCATCATGCTAGTGGCGGATGATGTTCGCAGTGCTGTTCAGGGCCATCTTGCTTGCCTGGCTGGGCGTGTTCGTTGCGAGCGCCGCGGCTGCCGCTCGACCCGAGGTTCAGACGGCGTGGCGGCTGCTCGATTATGTCGCGGTCGATTACGGCGGCGCGGTGTCGGGCGGAAAGGTGACCAGCGCGTCCGAATATGCGGAAATGCGCGAATTTTCGGCTTCGGTTCAAGAGCGCCTCAGCGGGTTGCCCGCCAGCCCCGCCAAGCCTCGGCTCCTGGCTGGCAGCACCACTTTACAACAAGCCATCGACCGCAAGGCGCCGCCGCAAGACGTCGCTCGAATTGCCCGCTCGCTCGCGACCGATTTGTTGCGCGCCTATCCGGTGACGCTTGGCCCGCCCAGCGTTCCCGACGCCGCCCGCGGCGCCCAGCTGTACAGCCAAAATTGCGCGAGCTGCCACGGCCTTAACGGCGACGCCAAAACGCCTATGGCAGCGAAACTGGACCCGTCGCCGATCGCCTTCGCGGACCGCACCCGCGCCGCCGGTCGGACTCCGTTCGCTCTCTACCAGGTCATCGACCAGGGCCTCGAAGGCACTGCGATGGTCAGTTTCGCCCACCTGCCGGCACAAGATAAATGGGCGCTAGCCTTCCATGCCAGCCGTTTCGCTTATCCGGCTTCGCTGGCCGCCAAGGGCAAGGCAATCTGGGAAGGAGACCCTTCGCTCAAGGCCGTCGTCATTGGTCTCGACGGTCTGAGCGGCGTCTCGGAACAGGCTCTGGCGCAAAAGATCGGCGCCGATCGGGCCGGCGCCGTGATTGCTTACCTTAGAGCCAATCCCGCCGCCGTCGCGGCCGCTCCGTCGACCGCGTCACAACCGACCCTCGCGCTTGCCCGCCAGCGTCTCAAGGAAAGCCTGGCCGCTTACGAACGCGGCGACCGGGCGCGAGCCAAGGAGCTTGCCCTTTCCGCCTACCTGGATGGCTTCGAGCCAGTCGAGGGAGCCCTCTCCGCCCACGATCCAGCCCTACTAGCCAAGGTCGAGCAATCGATGGGCGAGCTGCGCGCGGCCATTGCGCATAATCAGGATCCGGCCGAGGTCCGCTCGCGGGCCGCGGCGATCGACCGACTTTTTGCCGCTGCTGAAATGGCCCTCGCTCCCGACCAGGCAAGCGATGTATCGACGTTCGTCGGCGCGCTCACCATCCTCCTTCGCGAAGGGCTGGAAGCCTTGCTGGTGGTGGTCGCGATGATCGCCTTCCTGCGCAAGGCCGACCGGTCCGACGCGCTTGCCTATGTCCACGGTGGCTGGGTCGCAGCATTGGTCGCCGGTGCCGCGACATGGGCGATCGCGACCTACGCGATCGGCATCAGCGGTGCGAGCCGTGAGCTGACCGAGGGCTTCGGATCGCTGCTCGCCGCGGTCATCCTGTTGTCGGTCGGCATCTGGATGCACGGCAAAAGCCAGGCCGAGGAGTGGCGCCGCTATATCCGCGAAAAGATGCAGGGCGCCTTGTCGCGCGGCTCGGCATGGTTCCTGTTCGGCCTCGCCTTCATCGTCGTCTATCGCGAAGTGTTCGAGACCATCCTGTTCTACGCCGCGCTGTGGACGCCCGACAATGGCGCCACCATTCTGGCCGGCGCGCTGTCCGCCGTGGCTTTGCTGGCAATCATCGCCTGGGCCATGCTCCGCTTCAGCAAAACGCTGCCGATCACCGAGTTCTTCAAATATAGCGCAATTCTCATCGCTATCCTGACCGTCGTGCTCGCCGGCAAGGGCGTCGGCGCGCTTCAGGAAGCCGGCATGATTTCCATCACGCCGTTCGGCGCCGTGCCGAGGATTTCGATGCTCGGGCTGTTCCCGACCGTTGAATCGGTCGGCACCCAGATCGTCATGCTCACTGCCGTGATCTTAGGATTTCGCTCGGCCACCAACCGGCACGTTCATCCGATGCCCGCCGAATAGCGGCCGCTTCCGAAGCGAAAGACGGCCGCCGCAGGCCTATTCGGCGTGCTGGCAAACCAGTTCGACCAACCGACCGTCCGGATCGCGAAGATAGCCCGCATAATAATTGGGGTGAACTCCCGGCGAGAGCGCTGGAGGCCGGTCGACGACGTGGCCAGCAGTTTCCCCGGCGCGCCAAGCTTCATCGACTTTGGCGCGAGTGGCGGCGGCAAATGCGAAGTGGACGTTGGCCGATGGCTCCCCCTCGACGATGAACAGGTCCATGACACCGTTCGAGCCAAAGCCCTTGGTGTCGCCATCCATCGTCCGGCGATAGCCCAAAGGGGCAAGCACTTCTCCGTAGAAGCGGCTGGTCTCGTCAATCTTGCGGGTCTGCAGTTCAAGGTGGTCGATCAAGGTCTTCGCGCCCATTAAGCTTGGCGTTTGGTGACCCGTCGGCTCCGGCCGATGGTCGATGTTGGAATCAGCATCGAACCATTCTAGCCAGACCTCATGAGAGACGTGTGCGTAAAGGCAGGCAACGACGCAAAATTCTTGCGCAAAGGAGAACAAATCGGGGATGACTTTGAAACTGGATCGATCTGACCGATCGCTTCTCGAGGCTTTGCAGGCTGATTCGTCGCAGACCAACGATGCTTTGTCTGAACGTGCCGGACTGTCTCCATCCGCTGTCCACCGCCGGATCCGCCGGCTCGAGTCGGCAGGTGTAATCGAACGGCGGATCGCCGTCGTTGATCCGGCCAAGGTGGGGAGCGCCGCCCTTTTCGTGGTGGGGATCGAAGTGGAACGCGAACGGCCGGAACTGGTTCAGCCGTTCCGCTCGTGGCTGCGGCGAGAGGCGGCGATTCAACAGGTCTATTACGTCACGGGCAGCTCTGATTATGTGCTCCTCGTTACGACCTCCGACATCGACAGTTTCGACCAGTTGATGAGTCGGATGATGATCGAGAACCCCAATGTCCGGCGCTTCACGACCAACGTCGTGATGAGCTCAATCAAGCGTAGTCTATTCGTTCCGGTCGCCTGATCTCGCCTTGCAGGGTCGGCTGAGCGCGGCTAGCGACGGGATGATTTACCAAGGAAGGTGCAGCGATGGCCGGATCGGTCAACAAGGTAATTCTGGTCGGCAATCTGGGCCGGGACCCCGAGTCGCGCTCGTTTCAGAACGGCGGCAAGGTTGTAAAGTTCAGCCTCGCCACGTCGGAAACCTGGAACGACCGCGCCAGCGGCGACCGCAAGGAAAAGACCGAGTGGCATAATGTCGTGATCTACGACGAAAAGATCGGCGAAGTTGCCGAGCGCTACCTCAAGAAGGGCGCCAAAGTGTATATCGAAGGCGCCATGCAGTATCGCGAATATGATGATACCAACGGGGCCAAGCAGAAGATCGCCGAAGTCGTGCTGCAGCGTTTCCGTGGCGCGATGACCATGCTGGAAGGCCGCGGCGATGGCGGCGGCTCGCGCGGCGGCGGCGGCGGCGCGGATTACGGCGACGATGGCGGAGGCTTTTCCGGCAGCGGCGGATCGCAGGCCCAATCACGTCCTCAACCGGCGGCCTTCGACACCGATCTCGACGACGACGTCCCGTTCTAAGCGCAGCTAGGCGTCGTTGCCGCCAAGCTCCTTCCTGAGGTTGGCAAGCACCGCGAACGGCCCGGCTTCCTCTTCGCTCATGACCCCGGCTTCGCGCAGCGCCGCCTCTGCTGAAGCGCTGCGCGGGAAAGGGTTGAGGCTCAGCGCCAGCGTGTCGGCGATTGCTGTGCCGAGGTCGATCGCGGTGCCGTCGTGGAACACCACGTCGCAATCTTCGGACCGCAACTCAAGCTCTTCGTCCGAAGTGACTTGGGGCTCCGGCATGAAGGCAATTTCGAACGCCTCGTCGAGATGCGTTCCGACCGGGTCGCCGGTGACGACGCAGCGCTGCTCGAGCGCAGCAGCGACGCGCCCCGTCGCGCGGACCTTGTCGCCGTCCCGTGCGAGGCAGGCATGCGCTTCCAGCCGGCCAAGCGACGGCAGGCTCAGCCGCTCGGCGATCGCCCGGCGCTCTTCATCGTCGGCGACGAGGTCGATGCGCTCGCCGTCGCGGATCCGGTCGATCGTCAACCGGTGGCCAAAATCCTCGATCACTCGAACCTCCCATCGGCAACGGCATCGTCCGACGCCGCCTCAAGCCTGGCCCAGATAGCGCGTACCGCCGCTTCGCAATGATCGAGGGCTGGGCGCTCCGGCGGCATGTCTCGGAAAAGACTGATTCGAACGGCTTCCTCCCAGCCCTTGCGACGCTCCGGAGTTCGCTGCCACAAGCCTACGCGTCGGTCGAGCGCACCGACTAGCTTGCGCACCGTCTTGCCCACGGTGGGGTCGCCGATGCCCAACTGGCGGTGCTCGGCGTCCATGGCCTCGACAAAGCGTTCGGTCAGCGCCACTGCGCTGTCGCCGCCACGCTCGAGACGAACGGTGGCGATCGCCACGATCGTTGCCAACACCGCGAACCGGCCATCGATCGTGTCCGGCAGCTGCCCCTCGACAAACCAGTGCGGCTGGCGAGCGAGGCGGACGAGCGCTTCGAACAGCGCGGCGCCGCGGCTCCTCTCACGCGTTAATCGGGGGAACAGGAAGCTTAGCATAAGGGTGGCTCGGATGGCTTCGGGCGGCAAAGGCTTGCGCCTCTGCATGTCCGGCGCATATTGAGGCCACCCGGCCGCTGCGCAAGTGACGCGTGTTGCGGCCAACGGGTTTCACGCATCTCCGCGTGCGAGGAAAAAAGGTTCACGGTCATGAGTTCTGCGGTGTTCAAAGTCGTTATTGCCATGTCGGGCACCGCCTTGCTGACCGGCTGCTCGAGCATTGGGGTGCGCGATCACCGCGGGGCGGTGATCGACAAGGAACTCGCATCGGCGATCCAGGTCGGGGTCGATAATAAGGATTCGGTGAGCAAGACCCTTGGACGGCCGAGTTTCACCGGCCAGTTCGCGCCCAACGATTGGTATTATGTCGCCCGCGACACGAGGACCGCCGCCTTTCGCGATCCCAAGGTGCTCGATCAGACCGTGCTCCACATCCGTTTCGATCAGGCGGGCAACGTCACCCGGATCGACCACTCCGGCAAGGAACTGATCGCTTCGATCGACCCGGAAAGCGGCAAGACCCCGACGCTGGGACGCAAGCGCAGCTTCTTCGACGAACTGTTCGGCAATATCGGAAGCATCAGCCAGCCCGGCCTTCCCGGCAGCAACCGCGGCGGCGGCCCGCAGCAATAGCCTCGCTAGGCAGCTTGCGGCCTTTGCCGTAAGTCTTGCAATATGACCGCCACTCCCGCCGGCATTACCTACGCCGATTATCTTGCGCTCGACCAGCTGCTGACCGCGCAGAAGCCGCTATCCGGCCTTCACGATGAAATGCTGTTCATCGTCATTCATCAGACCAAGGAGCTGTGGCTGAAGCAGATGCTTCACGAGCTCGGTCTCGCCATCAGCCTGCTCGACGAAGATCAGTTCGCGGCATCCTGCAAGGCGATGGCCAGGATCGGCCGGATCCAGTCGGTGATGACCCTGTCGTGGGACGTTCTTTCGACGCTCACCCCGGTCGATTACACCGCCTTCCGTGACGTGCTCGGGACCTCATCGGGCTTCCAATCGGTGCAGTTTCGCGAATTGGAATATCGTTTGGGGATCAAGGATCCGCGGTTCCTTGAGCAGTATGGGGCCGGCAATGCGTTGCGAGCTCAGCTCCAGGCGGCGCTCGATGAGCCAAGCTTGCGCGACGCGTCGCACGCCGCGCTCGAGCGGGCCGGTTTCGATCTCGGCGACCGCTCGGAGAGCGCCATCGGCCAAGCGTGGCTGCGGGTTTACAAGGATTCGGAGCGCTGGTTCGACCTTTACCAGCTTGCCGAGAAACTGGTCGATATCGACGATGCCCTGGCGATGTGGCGGCACAAGCATGTCCTGACGGTCGAGCGGATTATCGGCAACAAGATGGGCACCGGCGGTTCGGCCGGCGCCGCCTATCTCCGCTCGACGCTCGACAAGCGCGCCTTTCCCGAACTGTGGTCGATGAGGACCGGCCTTTGAGTTTCAAAGGTCTGTTTTCGCGCAGCCTCGGTGGCGATCCCGACCGGCTGCACGTCGCCGCGCACAGCCACCATTTGTGGCCGGACGCCAGCTTCGATGGACAGGCCGAGTGCTGGGAGGACGCTGCCCGCCTCGCCGACCGCAAATGGGACAAGGTGATGGGCGAGGTGTGGCCGCAAGCGCAGCGCCATGTTGCCGCGGAGCTTGGCACCAACATGCCGGACGCCATCGTCTTCGCATCCAACACCCACGATTTTCTCATCCGCTTGGCCGCCGCGGCGCCGCGCGCTGACCCTCACCGGCTTCGAGTTCTGATGAGCGACGGCGAGTTTCATAGTGCGCGGCGTCAATTCGCGCGCTGGGCGGAGGACGGCTGGCTCGAGCTCGAGACCGTCGCCGCCGAGCCCTTCGACGACTTCACCGATCGATTTTTGAGCGTGGCGAGAAACGGCGACCACGACTTGATTTTCGTTAGCCAGATCCTGTTCGCCAGCGGCCGCCGCTTTGACGGCGTCGTGGAATTGGCCGCGCTTTCCCGGTCCAGCGGCCCTTGGGTCGTCGTCGATGGCTACCATGCTTTTATGGCGCTCGAGACGCCGTTTGAGGAAACCGCCGCGCAGTCCGCATTCTACCTCGGCGGCGGCTATAAATATGCAATGGCGGGGGAAGGCTGCGCGTTTCTCCATGCGCCTCCCGGCTTCGGGCCGAGGCCGCCGATTACCGGCTGGTTCGCCGAGTTTGAGGATTTGAGCCTGCCGCCGGGGATGGTCGGTTATGCCGCCGACGCCATGCGGTTCATGGGCGCGAC
>JBDSXT010000019.1:0-5815 GCA_039925985.1 Sphingomicrobium sp. | reverse complement strand
GATCGCTTCACGCTCGACAATAAGCGCGGCCTCGGCGGGTCGGAACGGGTCGAACTGCCGCACCCCGAGCTGTTCGGGACCATCCGCCCCGGCAACCGCATCCTGATCGACGACGGCAAGGTACGATTGCAGGCGGTCGAGGTCGACGACCGGTCGATCGTCACCAAGGTCGAAGTCGGGGGCAAGGTCTCCGACAATAAGGGCGTCAACGTGCCCGACGTGCTGGTGCCGATTCCGGCGCTGACCGAAAAGGATCGCGCCGACCTGATTTTCGCGCTCGAGCAGAAAGCCGACTGGATCGCCTTGTCGTTCGTCCAGCGGCCGGAGGATGTCGCCGAAGCCAGGGAACTGATCCGCGACAAGGCCGCGCTGCTCGCCAAGATCGAAAAGCCGGCGGCAATCGACCAGTTGGACGATATCGTCATTTTGGCCGATGCCGTGATGGTCGCGCGCGGCGATCTCGGCGTCGAGCTGCCGCCCGAGCAGGTGCCGCCGCTGCAAAACCGGATCATCGCGTGCGCGCGGCATCATGGGAAGCCAGTGGTGGTGGCGACCCAAATGCTCGAATCGATGATCGTCTCACCGACCCCGACCCGGGCCGAGGTCAGCGATGTCGCAACAGCCATCTACGACGGCGCCGACGCGGTCATGCTGTCCGCCGAAAGCGCCGCCGGTCTTTACCCGCGCGAGGCAGTGGCGATGATGGACCGAATTGCCTCGAGCGCCGAGCGCGACCCGATCTATCCGGCGCGCATCCACTTCACCGCGACCAGACTCGAGCCGACTACCGCCGACGCTCTTGCCGGTTCGGCCCGGCACATTGCGAGCACCGTCTCGGCGACGGCTATGGTCTGCTACACCAGCTCAGGCTCGACCGCCCGGCGGATTGCCCGCGAACGCCCGTCGGTGCCGCTGCTGGCAATGACCGCGTCGCTGACGACCGCGAGGCGGCTCGGCATCCTGTGGGGCGTCCACGCCGTCCACACCCGGGACGTGTCCAGCTTCGAGGAAATGGTCGCTAAGGCCAAGCGCATGGCCTTGCGGCACCGTATCGCGGAGGGCGGCGACCGGGTCGTGCTGATGGCCGGCGTGCCGTTCGGGACGGCCGGATCGACCAACGTCATCCACGTCGTCCGGCTGGTCGGCGACGAGCTCGAACGCCACGCCGCCAGCAAGGGTTCAGGGAGGCAGTAGCGCCGGCACCTCGGCGGCGATCTCGCGGGCGAGGAAGCCGATCGGGCCGATTTTTTTCGCCAGCGCCGCGCCGGCTTCGCCGTGCAGCCACACGCCCCATAGCAACGCGACAAGCGGCCCGGCGCCGCGGGCGAGCAAGCCGCCGACAATGCCGGCAAGGACATCGCCGCTGCCCGACACGCCAAGGCCGGGGGCACCGCCACGGTAGGTCCAGGCGCGGCCATCTGGGTGAACGACGTGGCTGACGACGCCTTTGACCAACACGATCGAGCGATAAAGTTCGGCGCAACGCAGGCCGCAGCCGACCGGGTCGGCGGTGATCGCCTGCTCCTGGCACTCGAGCAGAGAGGCGAGCTCGCCGGCGTGGGGCAACAGCAACGGCGGGCTGGCGCGCTCGACGTTGGCGGTCGGCGACAGGCTGCGGAGCAGCGCGGCGTCCATCGCGAGCCCCGCCGACGAATTGAGCAGGATCTCGCCAATTTGCTTGCAGATCTTTCCCGGCGCCATGCCGGGGCCAGCAACGATCGCGTCGGCATCGTCGGCTTCCCGCGCGATCATTTCTGCAGCAGAAGGTGCGAAACCGCCGCCGCGCTGTTCGGGCAGGCCGACGACCATCGCTTCTGGCATGGCGGTGGCGATGTGCGGCGCGACGCTGCCGACCGTGACGATCTTGAGCTTGCCGGCCCCGGCGCGCATCGCGGCGGTCGCCGCCAGCAGCGCGGCGCCGGGAACGTCACGGCTTCCGGCGAGGATCAGGATCCGTCCTTTGGTCTCCTTGCCGCCGGCGACCACCGATGGCAGCGGGTGACTGCGCAGGGCCGAGCGGTTGAGCGGCTTGCCCGATTTCATCGCGATCCCGCCATCGCGTCCGGCTCGGAGGTCTTGGCGGCGCCTTCCGCGTCGAGCGGCGTGTCGTGGTTCCACAGGGCAAGCGTCGGAATGCACAAGCCGCTGGCATCGGGCGCGAACTCATAGGCGCAGACGCCGCAATTGAGCACTTCGGCCTGCTGGTCGATGGCCAGGATCTGCGATTCGTCCAGCTCCTCCAATATGTAGCGCATGCACAGCACGACCACTTGATGGCAGACGACTAGGACGCGGCGATCGGAATAATGGAGATTGATGGTGTTGAGCATCGAGCGCAGCCGCAGGATGACGTCTGCCCAGCTCTCGCCGCCCGGCGGCCGGTGATAGAATTTGCCGAGCCGTGTGCGGTGCGCGGCTTCTTCCGGAAATTTCTCGCGGATACCGATCGTCGTCAGCCGGTCGAACACGCCGAATTCGCGTTCGCGAAGGCGCTCGTCGGTGATGGTGCGGGTTGGCCCCTCGGCCAGCGCGCCCGACTTGCAGATGAATTCGGCGGTTTGGCGAGCGCGGACGTAAGGCGACGACAGCATCACTTCGGGTCGCTCGTCGGCGGGCAGGGAGGCGAACCAGCGGCCAACCGACTGCGCTTGCTGCGAACCCAGTTCGGACAGCGGCACATCGACGTCGCGCATGTCAATGTCGATGGTCGCCAGACCCGCCTCGGCGGCCGCATCGCGCGCGACATTGCCCTGGCTTTGTCCGTGCCGGACCAACCACAGCCGCTCGGGCCAGTTCTGGCGCATGGTTTCGCTCCTCCTCAGCGAACAAAAAGCACGAAGCTGCCGATTGTGTCCAAGGGTTCGAGCGACTGGGCTAGACCAGTTCGCGGAGCGTTTCGGAATGCTGGAAGAAATCGCCAAGCGCCTGATCGAGGGGACGCAGCAACAACCCGCGGGTGCTGGACAGGCTGGTGTCGGATGGTTGGGCATTGTCCACCACCCGCAACCGGCCTGGGCCAATGTCTGCCATGCCAGCCACTTCGCGAGCCAGCTCATGCCAGCTGACCGCGCCCTGATTGGTCAAATGCCAGATGCCCTTTTCGTCGTCGAGCAACAGGTCGAGGGTCGCGTGGACCAGGTCGGGCACGTAGGTCGGGGAAACGACCGTCTGGTCGCAGGCGACGACATCCTCGCCCCGCTTGAGCCGCTCGATCGTGTCGAACAGGAAATTGGAGCGATCCCATGGGCCGAAAAAGGCGCTTGTCCGGATGATCAGAGCGTCGCTGTCGATCGCCAGTAGCCGCGCCTCGGCTTCGGCCTTGCTGCGGCCATAGGCATTGGCTGGCCCCGTCGCATCCGGCTCGATGTACGATCGGCCAAGCTGGCCGTCGAACACGAGGTCGGAGGAGAATGCGACCAATGGAATGCCGCGCGAGGCGCCGGCGCGGGCGAGCAGCTCGGGACCGGCGGCGTTGATCCGGAAGCATTCGTCGGCTTGCTCCTCGGCCTCGGCGACGCGAACGAAACCGGCGGTGTTGATGATCGCCCACGGCCGGGTGCGTTCAAGCGTGGCAGCGATCGAAGCCTCGTCGGTGATGTCCAGCTCGGCGCGGCTGGTTAGGACGTGGGCCAGCCCGCGATGCGCGCAGATGCGCGAAAAGGCGTGGCCCAGCGTGCCGGTCGAGCCGGTGATCAGGATCGGACGCGCGGTCACCGCGCTTGGCGGCATGGTATGATAACGCGGCCGGGCGAGGGTCCGGCCCGGACGTTTCCACCAGCCGGGCAGGTCGAGCACCGGATGCTCGAACGTCTCGCCCCGGCCAAGCGTCGCGGCCGCCTTCGCGACCAGCGTCGGGCGCGGCGGATCGGATCGCGTATCGAAGGCGCCGACGTCGTAAGTGCCTTCGCGGCGAGTCAGCAGCGAGCGCCAATCGACCGTGCCGAACATCGACCACAAAGTTACCGCGCGAACATCGACGCCCGCGAGCCGTTCCTTTTCCGCCGCCGCCCAGACATCGGCAAGCCAGCGGACTTGCTCCTCGCGGGTGCAACCGTGGTGAACTTCGGACACGACCAGCGGCAGCCTGTAGCGCTGCCAGGTTTCGCTCAGCCTCGGACCGGTGCCGAGCTCTGCGTCGAGGCTGCCGATGCGAACTGCTTCGACGTCGGCATAGCTATCCGTGCCGTTCGAGCCGGGCACGACATCGGGGTAGCGGTTGATGCGGTGATCGAGGAAGCGCTCGCTGGTCAGATAATGGTTAAAGCCGATGATGTTGGGCGTCGCCTCGCCGGTCGCAAGCTCGTCGAGCTCGGCCTCTGACGCTGCCAACTTGCGCAACCAGCGGTAGAACGGGTGGCCTTCGACAACCCGCCCTGTGAGCAGGTCGAGGCTCAGCCAGCGGCGTTCGTTTTCGTGGCGCGCCTGATAGCTGAGCTCGTCCGTGGCGAAGCTTTTGCCGATGTCTTCGGTGACCAGTATTTGGGCGTCTGGATTGACAGCCCGAATGGCTTGCATGGCGCGGGCCGTGCCAAGGCATTGGATCACGGTCGCGCGCAACATCGCGTTGATGTCGCGCTTGTGCGGGTACCAGTGTCCATAGAGGCAGGAGAAGCGCGCGGTGGTCAGCGGCTCGTTGACCGGCGTCCATGTCTCGATCCACGGGTAGCGCTTCGCCACTTTGGCCGCGTAGCTCGCCAAGAGGTCGGGAAAACTGTCGTCGAGAAGGTTGGTATAGCGCGGTCCCGACCCGTGGTGGACGAGCCCGCCGATGACCTTGATGCCGAGTTCGCGAAGCCGCTCAAGGCGAGCGTCGTGCCAGGTGAAGTCGAGCTCGGTCGGGACTTGAGGCGCGATCGTCTCCCACAGGATCGGATAGCGGACGGACTTCACCCCCAGCTCGGCCATCGCGTCGAGATCGCCCAGGCGCGACGCGTGGCCGGTGTCGATCACTTGGTTGCGATAGTCGTCGCCAATCCGGACGACGGTGCATTCGACGCCGCCCCACAACTCCAGCGGCGCACCGCAGGCTATCATGCGGCGGCTGCCGCGGACTCCCCCTGCGGCGCTTTGACCCGGCCCTCGTCAATCCTGCGGAACGTCGCCAGCGCCTGTCCGACAATCTGGTCCATGTTGTAATAGCGATAGGTCGCCAGCCGACCGACGAATGTGACATCCGGAGTCGCGTCCGCGAGCGCTTCATAGCGCTTGAACAGCTCCTGATTCTCCGGCCGCGGGATCGGGTAATAGGGATCGCCCTCGGCGGCTGGATATTCATAGGTGATGCTGGTCTTCGGATGCTCCTGGCCAGTCAGATGCTTATACTCGCTGATCCGCGTGAAGGGCGTTTCGGGCGACGGATAATTGACCACTGCGACGGGCTGATATTGCGCCTGGTCGAGCGTCTGGTGATCGAACTTCAGGCTCCTGTACGGCAGCTTGCCGAAGCGGAAATCGAAATATTCGTCGATCGGGCCAGTAAATATCAAATGATCGCAATCGACCTCGTTGCGGATGTCGCGGTAATCGGTGCCAAGGCGGCGCTCGATCAGCGGATTGGCCAGCATCGCCTCGAACATCGCGGTGTAGCCGTCTTTCGGCATCGCCTGGAACGTATCGCCGAAATAGCGGTCGTCGGTATTGGTCCGGGTCGGAATGCGCTGCGTCACCTGCTTGTCGAGCTGGCTCGGATCGACCCCCCATTGCTTGAGCGTGTAGCCATGGAAGAATAGTTCGTAGAGCTCGCGGCCGACGGCGTTGATGACGACGTCCTCGCTGGTTCGGATCTCCTCGACCGGTTCGGCGCGCGCCGCCAGGA
>JBDSXT010000018.1:0-4956 GCA_039925985.1 Sphingomicrobium sp. | reverse complement strand
GCGATGAAGGAGTTCGAGGAGGCCAAGGACAAGGTCATGATGGGCACCGAGCGCCGCTCCATGGTCATGACCGAAGACGAGAAGCGCATGACCGCCTTCCACGAGGCCGGACACGCGATCGTTGCTCTGAACGAGCCCGCGTCGGATCCCATTCACAAGGCGACCATCATCCCGCGCGGCCGCGCGCTGGGCATGGTCATGCGCCTGCCCGAACGGGACAATTACAGCTACCACCGCGACAAGATGTACGCGAACCTCGCGGTGTCGATGGGCGGCCGCGTCGCCGAAGAAGTCGTGTTCGGTCACGACAAGGTCAGCTCGGGCGCCTCGTCGGACATCTCTTATGCCACCGGGCTTGCCCGCGACATGGTCACGCGCTGGGGCATGTCGGACGCTTTGGGACCGCTGCAATATGCCGAGGCCGACGAGGAGGTCTTCCTCGGCTATTCGGTCAATCGCCAGAAGAATATGTCGAACGAAACCGCCCAGGCCATCGATAGCGAAATTCGCCGCATCGTCGAGGCCGGCTACGACCGGGCGAAGCATGTCCTGACCGAGCATCGCAAGGACCTCGATACGCTGGCTTTGGCACTGCTCGAATATGAGACTCTGTCGGGGGACGAGATCAAGGCCGTGCTGGACGGCGAGACAATCGATCGCGGCGGCGCCAAAGGCCCTTCGATTCCGTCCGCGGGCTCGTCGATTCCCAAGGCCCGGCGCAAGCCGCAGGGGCTTGGTGGACCGGCCCCCGCAGGCGTCTAGGGGCGCGAGCTTACATTACCCCGATGGCGGCGGCGGCGGCCACGAACAGGCCGGCGGCAACGAACGCGAACGTCACCAACGCGACGGTCCGCGCCAGCGCGCTGAAGCGTCCGAGCTGATACGCCCCCTTCAAGTGCCGGTACATATGGATTGGCGGGACGAAGAACAGCAGGCTAGCCAGGCTCGGTGCTCCAGACGCCACCAGCAGACCTCCGCTCACCACCAGCATCATCATGAACGACAGAGAATAAGTGACGAAGACCGTGTGGTCGTAAGTTTGGTGGCCTCTCCGGAGCGGGAACAGCAGCCATAGAAACGGCACTGAGATCGGAATCAGCAGCCAGCTGAATTTCGAGGCCGCGTCCTGGACTTTGTAGACCACCAGCTCGGGGTTCTGCTGTGCTTTGCCAACCAGCGCGCGCACCCATGCTGGCGACTCGTCGTCAACCGCCACCTTGGACGAAAAGCCGCCCCTGCGGACTTTCTCTAGCTGGGCCAAATCCGATTTCTCCGAAGCGATGCGGAGGTCAACGGCATCTACCGAAGCGCCCGCGGCAAGTTTGGCAGCGCGCTCCGTCTCGAGCTTAGCGATGGTCGACTGCTGGTCGCGAACTGCGATTTTGAGGTTGGAATCAACGACCTTCGGCGCGTTGCTGCCGAGCGTGCCAGTCAGGTTGAGCACCGCGAACATCAAAAAGACGCTGAACAGATAGAGCGCAATCGGCGAGACGAAGCGGGCGCGCTCGCCGGCGATGTAGCGACGGGTCAAGTCGCCTGGCCGCCAAGCCAGCATGGGCAATGTGCGCCAGATCTTCCCTTCGACATTAAACATGCCCTGGACCATGTCCTGGAAAAATCCGCGAAGCGACCGATGGACATGGGCTTTCTGGCCACAGGCCGCGCAGTACGGGCCAGTCAGTCGAGTCCCGCAGTTGAGGCAATTGGCTTCGTTGGTGTGGCCGTCCGCAACCGTTCCCGAGCGTGGCTCCTCCGCCCCGGCAAGCATCACACCAGTCGCAACGTCCCTCATCGCCTCCTGTTCAGGCATGCGGCTCCCCCCGTGGGAGCCATATTAGGCACAGTGCGGCGCCCATGCTAGCGGCTCGGGCCGATGAAGCGCATCGGACTTCTCGGCGGCTCGTTCAATCCCGCGCACCGCGGCCATCGCCGGGCTAGCCTGGCGGCCTTGCAGGCGCTTGGCCTCGATGAAGTCTGGTGGCTGGTCTCCCCCGGCAATCCGCTGAAGTCCGACCGAAACATGGCGCCGTTCGCCGCGCGCGTTGCGTCGGCCCGGCGATTGGCCCGCCGCGCGCCGATCCGCGTCAGCGATTTCGAAGCTCGGTCCGGCACCCGCTACACCGTCGACACTTTGACTAAGCTGCTGCGGAACTACCCCAACGACCGCTTCATCTGGCTGATGGGAGCCGACACCGTGACCCAATTTCACCGCTGGAAAAACTGGCGCGCCATCGCGAAAATCGTTCCAATTGCGGTGATTGCCCGCCCGGGCTATGATGGCCCTGCCCGCGCGGCGCGCGCGATGGGCTGGCTGCGGCGGTTCGTCCGACCTTCGAGCCAAGCACGCAACTGGACCGATTGGAGTGAACCGGCGATTTTGCTGCTTCGCCTGCCGCCCGATCCGACGTCCGCCACCGCTTTGCGCGCACTCGACCCCAACTGGCACCGCCGCCCGCAAGCTCGTCGATCCGAGCCGCGGACGGTCGGAGCGCCGCCTGAATTCAGGAGACAAGTTGCCCGATCGTTCCCCACTTAGCCCGGCTAGCGAGAGCGCCAGCGGCCGCCCGTTGATCGAGGTCGAGGAACTGCATCGTCTGGTCCTCCAGTCGCTCGACGACGACCAGGCAGTCGAGGTCATCTCCATCCCGCTGACCGGCAAATCGAGCATCGCCGATCATATGGTGATCGCTTCGGGTCGGTCGACGCGCCAGGTCGCGTCGATGGCGACGAAGCTTGCCCAGCGGATCAAGGACCGCGTTGGCCTCTCGCCGCGGCTCGAGGGACTGCCCGCCGCCGACTGGGTCCTGATCGACGCCGACGACGTCATCGTGCATTTATTTCGTCCCGAAGTTAGAAGTTTTTACAATTTGGAACGTATGTGGGCGTTTGGTGATGAACCCACTTTGGGTTCAGCCGCGCAACGCGGGTAAGATTATGCGTCTGACTACCGTGTTCTTTTCGCTTTTGGTGTTTGCCGCGCAGCCTGCGGCGGCGGAATCCTCGCCGAGCCTGTGGAACCTTGAGCGCCAGCTCGCCTTCCTGGTCGCGGGCAACTCAAGCGACGTTGGGATTGCGGCGCTCGACCTTACCAATGGCACCGGCGTCAGTATCCGCGGCAACGAGCCCTTCCCAATGGCCAGCACTGTCAAGGTTGCGGTTGCCGCTCTCTATCTCGCCCAGGTCGATCACGGCCGGCGATCGCTCGACGATCGCATTAGCGGCCAGTCGGCCCGCGGCCTGATGGAGAGGATGCTGATTCACAGCGATAACCAGGCGACCGATATATTGCTAAGGGACATTGGCGGACCGCGCGCGCTGCATGACTGGCTGCAGCAGAACGGGATGACCGGCGTCCGCGTCGATCGAACCATCGCCCAGTTGCTCAGCGACCGACGAAATTTGTGGGACCGCCGCGATTCCAGCACGCCGCAAGCCATGGTCGAGCTTTTGAAGCGGATCGACAAGGCGGAATTGATTAAGCCGCAAAGCCGCAATTATTTGCTGGGCCTAATGAGCCGGTGCGAAACTGGAAAAAACCGCATCCGCGCCCTGCTGCCGACGGGCACTCGGGTCGAACATAAGACGGGGACGCTGACCGGGCTGACCGACGATGTTGGCTTTATCACCATGCCCGATGGCCACCGGATCATCGTCGCGGTGTTTGCCCGCGGTGGCGCCAACCGGCCGCAGACCATCGCCCAGGCGGCGCGGGCGATTTACGACGGCTTTGCGAGCGCGCTCACCGGGCCATTCACGACCGGGCTTTATTCGCGCTAAATGCTCCTGCACATCTTCGCCCGCGGCAAGATCGGCAAATCGCCCGAAGCCGAGCTCGTCGAGCGCTATTTGAAACGCATCGCCTGGCCGACCAAGGTCACCGAACTCGGCGAGCGCGGCTCGCTTCCACCGGCGGCCGCCAACAGTGTGACGATCGCCCTTGATGAGCGCGGGTCGGCGCTATCCTCGACGGAATTGGCACGGCAGCTGGAACGCTGGCGCGACGGCGGCAAGCGCGAGGCGCGATTCCTGATCGGCGCCGCGGACGGCCACGCCGAGGCCGATCGAACCACGGCCGACCTGCTGTTGTCGTTTGGGTCCGCCACCTGGCCGCACCTGCTCGTCCGGGCCATGCTCGCCGAGCAATTGTTCCGGGCGACTTCCATCCTTGCCAACCATCCCTATCATCGCGACGGATGAACCACTTCGCGCCATTGCTACTCGCTGTTCCATTGCTGCTGGCGGCCAGCGCGCCGGTGCGGCAAGAGTCCGAAACCGTCGACCAAGAGCTCACTCGGGCGCGAGCCGAGGCGCGCGCGGCCGACTTCCAGGTCCAGCGGCTCGAGCAAGCGGCGGGTCGGGCACGCGGTGAAGCCGCAAGGCTGCGGGCGCAACAGGCGGCGGCGGCTGAGGCAATTTCCGCTGCCGAGGCGCGGATCAGCGCCGCCAACGCCGAACGGCGGATCATCGCTGCGAAACTGGCCGTCCGCCGTCAGCATCTCCAGGAGCAGCAGCGCCCGGTGGCTTCGCTTCTGGCGGGATTGGCGATGATGGCGCGGCGTCCGCCCTTGCTCGCTCTGACCAGCGATTCGAGCATGGAGGAGTTCGTTCGCGTACGCCTGCTGCTCGATGCCAGCCTACCGGTGATCCGCAAGCGCACTGCGGCGCTCTCGGCGGAGCTGGCCGAAGGTCGGAAGCTGGAACGCGCCGCCCTAGCGACCCGCCAGGCCTCGACCCGCAGCCGCGACGAGCTGGCGGCCAGGCGGCGCGACTTTGCCCAATTGGAATCCCGCGCCCTTCAGTCGGCGGCATTGAGCGGCAGCGCGGCGGTCGGCGCCGGCGATGTCGCTCTGGCCCGGGGCGAAGACATCGAGAAATTGTCCGGAGAGGCGCAGCGCAGTCGCACGGCAGCCCAAATCGCTTCCGAAATTGCCCGATTGGGCCCAGCGCCCGAGCGCC
>JBDSXT010000017.1:0-7933 GCA_039925985.1 Sphingomicrobium sp. | reverse complement strand
AGGACCCTGGGTCTTCATGCTCGGGGTGGTGCTGGTCACGGCGGGCGTGCTGCTACACCTGCCGATGTTCCTGATGGGAGAGATGACTCACTACCGGCTTTACGGCATGCCGATGGGCAACGACATGATCGCCGGAATGGGTGCGATAGTGCTGGGCGTCGGAATTGCCGCTTACGGCCTGCTCCCGAGCAACATCTCGAAGCAACTGGCGGCATCACAGGAGATCGTCGTCTCACCGCCCGAGGACGCGCCGCTCACCCGCGCACATTGGATGCTGATGGCGGTGCTGGTGATCGCGTTGATCATCGACATCATGAAACCCGCCAGCCTTGGCTTCACCATCCCTGGCATGGTCAGCGAATATGGAGTTCCCAAGGCAACCGCGTCCCTGGTGCCGTTCTTTGCGCTGACCGGCACGGTCGTCGGCTCGATCGTCTGGGGCATCATCGCCGACGTTTATGGCCGCAAGGCGTCGATATTGCTGTCGGCGGTGATGTTTGTCGGCACGTCGATCTGCGGCGCCATGCCGTCGCTCGTCTGGAATGTGGGTATGTGCTTCATGATGGGCGCTGCGGCCGGCGGCATGCTGCCGGTCACCTACGCGCTGCTCGCCGAGATGATGCCGAGCAAGCACCGCGGCTGGGCGCTGGTGCTGGTCGGCGGGCTTGGCGCGGTCGGCGGCTATTTCGCGGCGAGCGGCTTTTCGGCCTTGCTTCAGCCGACCTACGGCTGGCGCATCCTGTGGCTGCTCAATCTGCCGACCGGCCTGTCGCTGGTCCTGCTCGGCGCACTGATCCCCGAATCGGCCAAGTTCCTCCTCGCCCGTGGCCGCCGTGAGGAAGCGCGGCGGGTGATGGAGCGATTCGGATCGAAGGCGCACAGTGCGGCTCGCCAAGACGAAGCCTTGCTTGCCCAAGGCCCTGCCGTAGCGCTCACTGGTCGCGCCTTTATCGGCAAGCTGATTGCACTCAGCCTGGCGGCGATCTGCTACGGGCTGATCAACTTCGGATTGCTGCTGTGGCTTCCCGCTGACCTCGTGGCCAAGGGCTACAGCATGGAGCTGTCGAGCAAGCTGCTCGCCGAATCCGCGCTGATCGCCTTCCCGACCATTTTCATTGTCGCTTACGCATACAGCCGCTGGAGCGCGAAATGGTCGGTGGTCGGGGCGATCGCCGTGACCTTCGCGGGCTTGATCGGCGTGTTGCGGCTCGAGTTTTCCGGAAGCGGCAGCCCGGTGTTGCCGGTTGCCTTGCTGATCGTCGGGACCAACGCCATCATTGCGATGCTGCTGCCCTATGCGGCAGAAAGCTTCCCGCTCAAGATCCGCGGACGGACAACGGGAATGGTGGCGGCCTGCAGCAAGGCCGGCGGCGTGTTCGCTCAATCGCTCGCGATCCTCGCTCTGGTGCCGCCGCTCGCGCTCGTCTCGCTATTGATCATGGTCCCGAACGTCCTGGCGCTGGCCCTGGTCGCCTGGTTCGGAACGGAGACTCGCGGACGCGACCTTCGCGATCTCGACCCCCACGGCCACGTCTTCGCCGCGACCGGCGTTTGAGCGCAAACGCTTAGGCTTCTCGCTCGAAGACCTGTGAGAGATCGTCGACCCAGGCTCCTCCCCGTTCCGACATCCGGCCCCTGCTGATCAGCCTGTCGCCGCCACTCTCGGCGGTAATGGTGACCGATTGGGAGAATACAGGATCGTCACGGCTCCACGTAACGGTTCGATCACCAGGCGTGACTTGATATATGCGAGAAATGACGCGCTCATCGAAATAGGTCATGATGAATTGGCCGGAAACGTTATCACTCGCGATGATTGCGAGGCCGTCTGGAAACTGCGGCTCGTCGACTTCCGACCGCAGGATCAAAAACCCTCCGCCCTCGTGCCAGGCGAAGGACGTCCGTCCGCGCAGGGCTTTGCCGGGGACCTGCGGATGCGAGCCTCTGGTGCGCATTGGCCGATCAAAAGTCGAGCGGCTGAAGCGCCGCATTGGCTATCCGCGCCTTAACACCGATTGGGGACGACTTGCTCATTGCCATGGGGAAATAAGAGCCTGTGCTGTTTCCGGCAAGTTGACGATCGCCGCTGCGGCTGGAGAAACTTAAAGGCCGCGCGTTGATTGTTGCCGTACCGCCGGAGATAAAGTCACCATGCTAGCCTGGTTCAGCCGCAGATATTTGGACCTTCTGGGGTCGATCTACATCTACAACGAGCATCGCGGCTACACCGCGATCGATCGCGTGCTCGCCGCCGCCCGCACGCGTTTTCCGGACGATCGAGTGTTCATCGCCGCAATCGAAAAGCACCGCGCCGACGAGCGCAAGCACTACGTCATGTTTCGTCGCTGGTACGAAAAGCGCGGGCAGATGCCGTTGTTCGTCGATCGAACCTGCGGGCACATAGATCGCTTCGTCGAGATCATGTTCCGGTCGACCATCGATGGGCTCGACGCCGACAAGTTTGTCGCCGACGATCAGCTCTTCGAGAAGCTCTGCCGGGTGATTTCGCTGACCGAACGGCGCGGCTACAGGCAGGTCGAAGTCCTGCTGAAGCACCCGCTAGTCCGCAACGATCCCGGGCTGATCAAGATTTTTCGAATCATCAAGCAGGATGAGCCGAGCCATTGGGCGCCTTATGAAAGTTGGTTGCGAGCCAACGGCAAGCGCAACCCCAAATGGTGGGAGCATGCCATCGACAGCTTCATCCATTCCGAGCTGTTGTTCTTGAAATTGCCGTTCCTGTTTGTCAGCCCGGGCCTTGGCCGCCGGACGGATTGGCCAGATGCGAACGAATGCCCGCAGGCCATGGCGGCAGCGTGACGGCACCGGATTTGGCCCAGCGGCCGAGCTGGGTCGCCAGGCTGTGGTCGTGGAAGGCCGCAGTCATGCTGGGTCGGAATACGGTCGTCAGCACAGGCGTCTTTCTTATCGGTCTGGGCCTATTGTGGTGGTTGGTAGAGATCGGCCACGTCGACAAGCTCGTCGCCACCGCCGCATCGTTCCTGCTCGCCAATTCGTTGCATTATGTCGTCGGGCGAGCGTGGATTTATCGCGGCAC
Organism: Sphingomicrobium sp.; assembly: GCA_039925985.1. GTDB lineage: Bacteria > Pseudomonadota > Alphaproteobacteria > Sphingomonadales > Sphingomonadaceae > Sphingomicrobium. The sequence goes on along the minus strand of JBDSXT010000017.1, from coordinate 4,875 downwards.
TAGCCGCAGCGTCGCGCCAGGGTATGCCCTGTTTCTCGTCAACGCGGCACTGGGGCTCGCCGTGACCCTGATCCTGTTCGGCGCCATGATGCGATACACCGAGATCAACTATTTGCTCGCCCGGATTCTCGTCTCGGTGGTCGCCGGCCTAGTCATGTTCGTGCTTAACGCCACACTCAATTTCGGGCGCCTGTGACGATCAGCGCAAGACCATCCGGTTGTCGCGGATCTCGACGGAGCTGAAGCGTTTTAGGAAATCCTGGCCGAGCAACGACATGCCGCCGGCGTCGAGCACGACCGCGTTCACCCCATCCGCACTCGCTTCGCCCAGGCGCATGTGCTCGATCGTCACGCCTTCGCCGTGCACCGCGCCGTCGGCACCTTCGCCAATCACATCATTCATGCCGATCGAGGTGGCAATGCCTGCGCTGCGCGCTGCCTCGCGCGATAAAGCGACGCCGCTCGCGCCCGTGTCGACCAGCATCCGCACCGAAGTGCCGTTGATCTCGACATCGGCGTAGAAGTGGCCGTCGTCGCTGCGGTCCAGTGCCACCGCATTGCCATCGAGCCCGGTGGTCGAATCGTCCGGTCGAGACTTCGAGCCGGCCGAAGAATCACCATATTTCTTGGCGTAATGGTCGAAACTGGGCGGCGAACTGGCGGACGATCGAAGGCCGCCGGCCATGGCGCTGAACATGCCCATGATGGCCATGATGATTAAAAAGCTGCGCCCCATGCGCTGCAATCTAGGCGAAAGACCGTAAACAAATTTTCAACGCCCGCGCGGCTAACTTTGCCACTCATGCCTTGGAGGGAGAGGCCGCAGTGTCATTCAGTCTTCGCTATATCATCGTCCTGGCGCTGATACCCTCGGGCGCGCTGCTGGCGGGATGTTCGGCCGGCGGGCTCCCGGCAAAGGCGACGGTGACGACGATCGACCGCAAATGCGAGATCATCGAGAGCATCACGCGCGAGGTCGACGATCCGCGCGCGCCCGGTCACAAGCTCAAGGCCCATGAAATGAATAGCTCGACCGGCGCCTGCGACTCGGTTGAGGAATGGGCCGAAGTTCGCGCCAAGCGAACCAAGAAGGTCGCCGGCACCGCCGACATCCACGTGACTTACCAAGCGCCGCAGGACGGCAGCTATCATGATGCAACGCTGACCTTTACCGGGCGCGACGACGAATTTTACGACCTGCGCGCCGGCGACAGCGTCAATATCGTGGTCGCCAAGAACGATCCCGCCAGAGTCCGCAAAGTCTGATCCCGCAAAGCCTTGGTCGCGGGGCTTCCCACGCGACTCCGGCCGCATTATCAGGCCGCGCTGATCCACCCTCGCATTCTCAAGAAGGTTTCATGGCAGTCACGATTTCGAGCGCGTTCGACGCGGGCAATATTCGCGTCGTCAAACAGGACGGCGACCTCATCGACCTGGAGATCGTCCCGGATCACAAGTCCGACTTCTACCAATGGTTTCATTTCCGCCTGGCCGGGGCTGCCGGGCGCGAAGTGACGCTAAGAATCGTCAACTGTGCCGGCTCCGCCTACCCGAACGGCTGGCCGGATTATAAGGCCTGCTTGTCGGTCGATCGCGAAGATTGGGTGCGGGTGGCCGACACCATCTATGCCGACGGCGTCCTGACGATCCGCTTCACGCCCCCCACCGACTGCGTCTGGTTGGCCTATTTCGCGCCTTATTCGATGGAGCGACACCATGATCTGGTGACGGCGATCGCCAGCCAGGAGGGCGTCGGTTACGCGTCGCTCGGCAAGTCGCTCGACGGCCAGGACATCGACTGCCTGACGATCGGCGATGGCGATCTCAAGGTGTGGCTTTACGCCCGGCAGCATCCTGGCGAGACGATGGCCGAATGGTGGATGGAAGGCGCGCTCGAGAAGTTGTGCGACACCGACGATCCGGTCGCGCGCGTGTTGCGGCGCGAATGTACGTTTCGCGTCGTGCCCAACATGAACCCCGACGGCTCGCGGCGCGGTCACCTCCGGACCAACGCCGCGGGCGTCAACCTCAACCGCGAATGGCATGCGCCGAGCGCCGACCAAAGCCCAGAGGTGCTGTGGGTCCGCAATGCAATGGACGAGAGCGGCGTCGACTTCGCCATGGACATCCACGGCGACGAGGCCATCCCCGCCAACTTCCTCGCCGGCTTCGAAGGCATTCCGTCGATTAGCGAGCGGCAGACCAGCTTGTTCAAGCTGTTCAGCGAGACCCTCGAGCGGCTGTCGCCCGACTTCCAGACAACCAAGGGTTATCAGATCGCCGCTCCGGGTGAGGCCAATATGTCGATGTCGACGACTCAGCTTGCCGAGCGATTCGGCTGCCTGTCGATGACTCTGGAAATGCCGTTCAAGGACAATTTCAACCTGCCCGACCCGATTTACGGCTGGTCGCCGCAGCGTTCGAAATATCTTGCCGCCGCGTGTCTCGACGCGCTGCACGGCATCCTGTCCGATCTGAAGAGCGCTAAGCCGAGCTGATGTCGACCTTGGTTCTCCTGCGGCACGGCCAATCCCAGTGGAATCTCGAAAACCGCTTCACCGGCTGGTGGGACGTCGACTTGACCGATCAGGGCGTCGCCGAGGCGCGCGGCGCTGGACAATTGCTCAAGGAGCGTGGCTTCGACTTCGACCGCTGCTTTACCAGCGTGCTGACGCGCGCGCTTCGCACGCTCGACCTGGTGCTTGACGAGATGGGCCGGCTGTGGCTGCCGGTCGCCAAGGACTGGCGGCTGAATGAGCGTCACTATGGCGGGCTGACCGGCCTCAATAAGGCCGAGATGATCGCACAGGTCGGGCCAGAGCAAGTCAAGATCTGGCGGCGCTCATTCGACACGCCGCCGCCGCCGCTTGTCGCCGACAGCCCGTATAATGTCTCGGCTGATCGCCGCTATGCGGGCATCGACGTGCCCGCCAGCGAGAGCCTGAAAGACACCATCGCCCGGGTGCTTCCCTATTTCGAGGCCGAGATCGTGCCTGCCTTGCGGGCCGGTGAGCGAGTGATTGTCTCGGCCCACGGCAATTCGCTTCGGGCACTCGAAATGCACCTGTCCGGTATCGGCGAAGCTGACATTGTCGGCCTGGAGATCCCGACCGGCGAGCCGATCGTCTACGAATTCGCTGAGGATTTCACGGTCCGCGACCGTTATTATTTGGCCGAACGCACTTAGGCGGCAGCTGCGGCTTAAACGCCGCTCTTGCGGCTACGCTGCCGCTTTTTTCCGGTACATCGCCTCGTCGGCGCGATCCATGATGGCTTCGGCACTGTCGCCGGCAGCAATGATTCCGACGCCGATCGCGACACCCAGCGGCAGAGCCGCGCCCTCGTGGGAAAAGTCGCAAGCTGCGATGTGCTCGATCAGTCGGGCCGCGGTCTCGGTGGCAATCGCCTCATCGGCATGCTCGAGGATGATTCCGAACTCGTCGCCGCCGAGCCGAGCCACACAGTCGCCGCTGCGGACGCCGCTGACCAGCATCTCCGAAACCCGGATCAGTGCTTCGTCGCCGGCATGGTGTCCGTGCTTGTCGTTGATGCCCTTGAGACCGTCGATATCGACGAACAGCATCGCGCCATGGTCGCCGTAGCGCTGCACGCGGGCGATCAGGGCCTCCAGCTGCCGCATGAAGCCGCGGCGGTTAGGGAGGCCGATCAACGGATCGAGATGGGCCAGCTGGTCGAGCTGCTGAACCTTCGACTCGAGCCGCGCGATCTCGTTGCGCAGCCTCGAGATTTCGGCCGCCAGCTCCTCGGGACTGGAAATATCTGCGACTTGATCCGCCATGATCTTTGCTAATTCGAATCCCCCGCCTGGACCATAGCTTGAATCGCCGAATCCGGAAATCCGTGCCGCATTGGCACGATTGCACCCTTCCAATCATGTTCCTAAACGGCCGTGATTGGGTTTTGGTGGCAATGGGATAAACATGAGCGAGCCGGCAGTCGGGATCATCATGGGCAGCAAGTCCGACTGGGAGACGATGCGCCACGCCGCCGACACGCTCGACCAGCTCGGCATCGCGCATGAAACCCGGGTCGTGTCGGCTCACCGAACGCCCAAACGCCTGTACGATTACGCGCATTCGGCGCGCGGGCGCGGGCTCAAGATCATCATCGCCGGCGCCGGCGGGGCCGCGCATCTGCCCGGCATGGCCGCGTCGATGACCGCGCTCCCGGTGCTTGGCGTGCCGGTCGAAAGCCAGGCGCTGAAGGGCATGGATAGCCTGCTGTCGATCGTCCAGATGCCCGCCGGGGTGCCGGTCGGAACGCTGGCGATCGGCAAGCCCGGGGCGATCAATGCCGCGCTCCTCGCCGCCGCGATGCTCGCCTCGAGCGACGATTCGCTCGCCGCGCGGCTCGATGCGTGGCGCGAACGCCAGACCGGCGCGATCGCCGATACGCCCGAATGATCGTTCCGCCCGGCTCGACCATCGGCATCATCGGCGGCGGCCAGCTTGGCCGGATGCTGGCGATCGCGGCGGCCAACCTTGGCTACCGCTGCCACATCTTCGACCCGCACGACGCGCCGTGCGCGGCCGACGTCGCGGCTTGCTTCACTCGCGGTCGGTTCGATGATGAGGCCGCGCTGAAGCGCTTCGCCGACCAATGCGCGATCGTCACCTACGAATTCGAAAATCTCGCCATCGAGCCGTTGAAGGCACTTGGCGCCAGGCTCAAGCCGACTCCGCTAAGCCTCGAAATCGCCCAGGACCGCGCCGCGGAAAAGCGGTTCGTCGAAAGCGTCGGCGCCCCGGTCGCGTCGTGGCGGACGATCGACGGCAAGGACGACATTATCGCGGCGCTCGACGCGCTCGGCGCGCCGATCCTGCTCAAGACCCGGCGCCTCGGCTATGACGGCAA
>JBDSXT010000016.1:0-3152 GCA_039925985.1 Sphingomicrobium sp. | reverse complement strand
AGGTCGCGCATGCGCTCGAAATCCTCGGCGGTCTCGACGCCTTCGGCAGTGACCGACATGCGGAAGCTCTTGGCGAGCTGGACGATCGACTGGATGATCGCGACATTTTCCGGGCGAGTGCCGGCTTCGCGGACGAAGCTGCCGTCGATCTTCAATTTGTGGAACACCGCCTTGTTCAGATAGCCGATCGACGAATAGCCGGTGCCGAAATCGTCGAGGGCAATGCCGACGCCCAAGGCGCGCAGGCGCTTGAGGACGTCGAGCGTGGTGCCGTTGTCGCCGAGGAACACACCTTCGGTGACCTCGAGCTCGATGCGGTTGCCGGGAACCTTGTGGCGGGCGAGCGCCTCGCTGACGGTATTAGGCAGCCCAGCCAGGATGATTTGCTTGGGGCTGATGTTGAGCGCGACGGTGATCGGTTCGGGCCAGGTCGCGACCGCTCGGATGGCTTCCTCGATCACCCACTCGCCGATCGCCGGCATCAGCCCGGCCTCCTCGGCGACGGGGATGAAGACGTTGGGCGGGACCATCCCGCGCTGCGGGTGATTCCAGCGAATCAGCGCCTCGAAGCCGACCAGTTTCTGGTCCTTGGCATTGACCAAGGGTTGGAAGTTCAGGTGAAACTGGTGAGACACGATCGCGGCGCGAAGGTCGGTTTCGAGGCGGACGCGGTCCTCTTGCTCCGATTGCAGCGCCGACGAGAAATAGCGGGCGATGCCGCGGCCGGCCCCCTTGGCTTCGTAGAGCGCAAGGTCGGCCTTGAGGATCAGATCGTCGACCGTGGCGCCGTCGATCGGGCCGAACGCGCAGCCGATCGAAACGCCGATGCGGATTTCGGTCTGGTCGATCATATAGGGCTCGGCGACCGCCTTAATGATGCGCTCGGCCATGGCTTCGACGTTGCGGCGGCTTTGTGCGTCAATGACGACGATCGCGAATTCGTCGCCGCCCATGCGGCCGACGTGGCCGTCGCCGCCAACCTCATCGACCAGGCGCTTGGCGACCGCGCGAAGGACGGCGTCCCCCTTGGGATGGCCGAAAGTGTCGTTGACCGGCTTGAAGCCGTCGAGATCGAGGAACAGGATGGCGCACGGGACATTGCCGACGGTCGCGGCGCGCAACGCCTCGCCAAGCAATTGGCGGACTCGCCCGCGGTTGGGCAGGCCCGAAAGCACGTCAACATTGGCGAGGTGGGTCAAGCGCTCCTGAGTCTGGCGGATTTCGGTGATGTCCGAGCCCACCCCGCGGAAGCCCTCGAAGCGGCCGGCGGTGTCGATGATCGGGTCGCCGGCAATCGAGATCCAGCGCTGACCGCGCGCGGTCTTCAGTTCCATTTCGAGCGAATTGAACGGCTGCCGCTCAAGCAACAGGCGGCCGAGCTCGGCGCTGCCGCCGAGCAGCGACGGCATCGAATGGCCGATCAGCTGGCTTGCTGGGCGGCCGAGCAGGGCCGTCATGCGCGACGAAATGTAGGAGCAGCGATTGTCGGCATCGACCTGCCATAGCCAGCCGACGCCACGCTGTTCGTATTCTTGCAACAGCAGGCTGGCGCTTTCGCTCTGCGAGCCGAAATCGGCGTTAGTCTTGAGCTGGTGGAACGCCCAGCGGGCGACCGCGAGCACGCCGAAGATGGCGACGCCGAGCGTGAACAGGATCGACAGCATGTGCGGAAAGGGAATGCTGTGGCGGCCGATCAGCAAGGCCGCGCAGATACCGCCGGTAAAGGCCGACATCCAGGCGGTGACACACGGCGGGACGACGACCAGCCCGAGGGCACCGATACCCAAGCCGGCCATGATTGACGCGGCAATCACCTGAGTGCCCGGGGTCAGCGACGGGAACATGTAGAGCGGCAGGCTGATCCACAGGATGGCGCGCAAGGTGACGTCGCCGATCATCCGCCATTGCGGGACCTGATGGCCCGACCGGCCGACGTGGGTGACCGCCTGGGTCCGGGCGATCTGCATCGCGATGAGATTGACGACGCCGACCGCGCCGGCCCATGGCAGCAACCACTGGGCGGCGACCTCACTCGACAGGATGGTCACCATCATCAGCGCCGCGACGATGTTGGCGGCGGCGAAAAACGGGGCGAGCTGGGCGCGGGAGATCAATTGGACATCGCGCAAGGGCGAGCTTTCACCGTCGCCTTGGCGACTCGTCAAGCCGAGCGATTCGCCGCCCGGAAGGCGCGCCGAAATCATCCGCTTGTAGCGATCAGGAGCTTCGTACATCCAGCCTGCCGTTTGAGGTCCGACGAACCGGGTAACCGAAGAGCGTTTAAGGCCGGTTAAGGAGCGGGTCGCAAAATCGTCATCCGCCGAGCTTCAGTTCGTTAAGTTCGCGGGTGACGAGCGGGTGGTAAAGCGTCCGGGATTTGGCGTAAATCCGCACCGCGATCGGCCGGCCCCAGCTCGAATCCGCCGCCAGCGCCTTGATCAGCGGCTTGACGAACTTGCCGCGGCCGTTGCCGAGCAGGAATTCCTCGAGCGAGGGCAGGGCCGGATCGTAGCGGTTGGCGACCGCCAGATCGAGCCAGGCGAAGCGCACCTCCATGTTGCGGGTGGCGTTGAGGCCGAAGGCAGCGTTGAGCGCGTCGAGTTGTGCCTTGGGCAGCTTGCGCGGCAGCTTGTTGAGGAAGCGCAGCCGCTCGTCGGTGTTCCAGCGCGTCCAGGCGCCGGCATCCGGGGCGCCGGCGAAGGCGGCGACCGCGCGGTCAACCTCGGCGAAGGCCTGGGGGTCGGGCTTGACCATGTTGGCTGGAATGCCGGGCTGATAGACCCATTGGTCGAGCATCAATTTCTGTTCGAGCGCCCGGTCGCCTTTGACGAGGTGCTGGCGGAGGTCGGCGAGGAAGATCGCCGAGGTCACCGGCTGGAACATGTGGCGCTGGAACCAGCCCTTGAGATAAGCGTCGAACCGGTCGCGGCCGACGGCGCTCTCGATAGTGCGCAGGAAAGCCGCGCCTTTCTCGTAAGCGATGTCGGTCAGGCCGTCGTCGGGATTGCGACCCTTGAGGTCGAGATGGAGGCGCGTGTCGGGGCCGGCCGGGCCGCCGTTTTCAGCGATGGCTTGATTGAGGCCGTCAACGCCGAGCGAAATCTGCTGGGCGACCACTTTCGGGCCGTAAAGCTCCTCGACGATGCGGCTCT
>JBDSXT010000015.1:0-14296 GCA_039925985.1 Sphingomicrobium sp. | reverse complement strand
GGGCTTGGGCCCGACGACGGCATTTTCTTTGCCGCGGGCAAGGAAGCCGAGGCGGTGCGGCTTGCGGGGGCGGCGCGGACGCGGGTGGCGACAAGCCTCGATTTGATCGAGCAGGGCGCATTCCGCTTTTGCTGGATCGTCGATTTCCCGATGTTCGAATATGACGAGGAAGCGAAAAAGGTCGATTTTTCGCACAACCCCTTCTCGATGCCGCAGGGGGAAATGGAAGCGCTGGAGAGCAAGGACCCGCTCGACATCATTGCCTGGCAATATGACATCGTCTGCAATGGGGTCGAGCTGAGCTCGGGCGCCATCCGCAATCATCGCCCCGACATCATGTACAAGGCGTTCGAGATCGCCGGTTACACCCGCGACGAGGTCGACACCGGCTTTCCCGGCATGATCGGCGCGTTCAAATATGGCGCTCCGCCGCATGGCGGCTCGGCACCTGGCATCGACCGCATCGTCATGCTCATCGCCGGGGAACCCAACATCCGCGAAGTGGTGCTGTTCCCGATGAACCAGAAGGCCGAGGACTTGATGATGAACGCCCCGGCGCTGGTCACGGACAAGCAGCTCAAGGAACTGTCGATCAGGATCGTCGACCAGGGTTGATGGCGTTCAGTATTTGATGGTCACCACTTCGTAGCTCTTCTCGCCAGCGGGGAGAGTTACTACCCGCTCGTCCCCGACCTTTGCGCCGATCAGTGCCCGGGCGATCGGGGAACTCCAGCCGATGCGGCCCTGGCCGGCGTCGGTTTCATCATCGCCGACAATCGTCACCACGCGCCGAACGTCCGCCTCGTCGGCCATCTCGACCGTTGCTCCAAACCGCACCTGGTCGGTTGACTGCGCTCCCGGGCCGACGATCTTGGCCGCCTTCATCACCCGCGCGAGGTGCGCCAGGCGGCGGTCGATCTCGCGCATTCGCTTCTTGCCGTAGAGATAATCGGCGTTCTCGGAACGGTCCCCTAGCGAGGCCGCCCACGCCACGATTTCGACGACCTTGGGCCGCTCCAGGCCGAACAATTCGTCATATTCGGCGCGAATGCGCGCGAGCCCCTCGGCAGTGATAAAGCGTGGAACGTCGGCCATTCGGACTGGATATCAGCCCGGGCGGTTCTTTCCCAAATAGCGCGAGACATGCAGCGCCGATTGCGGCGCCTGCCACGGACGCAATGAATCATAGACGACGCTGTTCTCGATAACGCGCTGCACATAGCCCTTGGTCTCGGCGAAGGGGATCTGTTCGATCCATCGCAGCACGTCGGTGCCGCCGCGCGGATCGCCGTAGGCGTTGACCCATTTGCGCACGTTGCCGGAGCCGGCGTTGTAGCTCGCCACCGCTAGCGGAACATTGCCGTCCCAATTATTGAGGAGGCGCGAGAAATAGGCCGAGCCAAGCATCACATTATAGGCAGGGTCGCTGGTCAGCCGAGAGGGGTCATAGCCGAGCCCCATCTTGCCGGCCTGCTCGCGGGCGGTCCCAGGCATCAGCTGCATCATGCCACGCGCGCCGGCGTTGCTGACCGCGCTTCGGTCGAACGAACTTTCCTGCCGAGTGATGCCGTGGGTCAGCGACCAGGTCTGGCCGCCCGGCACGCTGCTCGCCAGTAGGGGATAAGCCTGGCGCACATAGTACGCCGAACCCTTGTTACGTGCAGCGCGCGCGACCCACACGGCCAAGTCCTGTCGGCCCAATTGCTGGCCCAAGTCCAGTGCCATCGCCCGCTCGCCATCGGTTGAGAGCGATTCGGCGAGCGCTCGGACGAACAACGCCTGCTCGTCGCGGCGGCCCTGCTGACCGAGCAGCCGCGTCGCCCGGACCAGGCGATTGTTGCCGAACAGGATCCGCTGACCATCGGTAACCGCGGGCGCAACCTGCGGCGGCGGCGTTACCGATCGGCCGAGCCGCTCGAGCGCCAGCTGCCCGTAAAATAGCTCGGGATAAACTGCGGCATTCTGGAAATAGAGCCCAGCGTCGGCCGGTCGACCAGCAGCGAGGGCGGCCCGTCCGGCCCAGTACAGGCCTTTCGAATTGACCTGCAGCGAGCGTCCCCCGCGCGAATAGCGCTGGAACAGGCCGATTGCGTCGGCCGGCTGACCGAGCGCATCCAGTGCTGCTGAGCCCGCAAGCCAGGTCAGCGACGTGTAATCGTCGCGAACGCCGAGCGGTTTTGAACTGATGTCCGTCCCAGCGGGAAAGCTGTCGTCGACTTGCCGCGCAATGTCGTAGGCCGTCCGCCACTGCCGTTGCGAAGCCGCGCCGGTCGCCAGCAGCAGCATCATTTCGTAGAGCCGCTCGGGATCAGCAGGACGGTATGTGAAATTATGCGGCCTGGCGAACAGCTGCTGCGCGGCTTGCTCGTTGCCGGCGTCGCGCAGGTAGCGGGCGCGGTCCATCATCAGGCCGGCATCGCTGGTCACCGACGTCATCAGCGGTTGGTAGCGCGCTTCGGCATCGGGGGACTTTGTCTGCAGCGCGATCCGCGCCGTGAACGCAGCAGCCCGCTCGGGCCTGACCAAGGCGAGGAAGCGATAGGCATCGCTCGGCTTCTTGGCGAACAGCAAGGCATCGGCGCGGCGATCATGGTCGGCACGGGTGAAGCTCGACCCGAAGCGCGCATACACCGCCGGCTCGTCGGTCGCGCTGAGATCGTCGGACGCCCAGGCCTCCTTAGCGGCGGCTAGGGCTTCGATCTGGCGACCAGCGGCGCTCAGAGCCTCGGCCATGCGGGCAAAGCCGCCACCCGTTGTTGGTGGCTTGTTCTGGAAAAAGGCCAGGATCGTGCCCGCATTCTCGCCGGGCCGCATGGCTTTCTCGGCGTTCCGTCGCATCGTCGCCTCACCCGGCCAACCGGGGTTGGCGTTGAGGAACCGGGCGTATTCGCCGAAGCTGTAGCCGCTGGTCTGCCGCAGCCGCCGCCAATCCGCGACCGCATAGTCGATGTCGCTGCTGACAGCCGGGTAAGCCGGGCGGTAGCTGGGCTGTAGCGCGACTTGCGCGGAACTCGAGGTCGCCAGGGCCAGCAGGGGCAGGAGTATGACGATATGCCTCATGCTGGACATCTTGCGGTTACGGTCCTTATCAGCCGGTGAACGGAGCACTTCCTCCTAATCACTCCGAACAGCGCGAAAAGGACTTAAGTTCATGTTTTTTGGGTCCATCCCGGCGCTTGTGACCCCATTTGTTCGCGGGCGTGTCGCCGAAGACACATTCCGCGAGATGGTCGAGTGGCAGATCTCTGAGGGCAGCAGCGCGCTGGTGCCGTGCGGTACGACTGGAGAAGTCGCGACGCTGACCAGCGACGAGCATCGCCGGGTGATCGAGCTCGCAGTTGACCAGGCCCGAGGACGCGTGCCGGTGATTGCCGGCTGTGGCAGTTACTCGACGGCGGCCTCGATCGAGCGGATGGCCGCCGCGACGGAGCTCGGGGCAACGGCGGCGCTGGTGGTCGTGCCCTATTACAACAAGCCGAGCCAAGCGGGGATCGCCGCCCATTTTCGCGCCCTGGCCGAAGCTTCAGACCTGCCGATCATCGTTTACAACGTGCCGTCTCGAACCGTGGCGGACATTTCGGTCGAGACGCTCGCCGAAGTCGCGCATTTGCCGACCGTTGTCGGGGTCAAGGACGCAAGCGGCAATTTGGCCCGGGTGACTGCTCAGCGCCTGGCGTGCGGCACTGAATTTTGCCAGCTCAGCGGCAACGACGACATGGCGCTCGGCTTTAACGCGATGGGCGGGGTCGGGTGCATCTCGGTCACCGCCAACGTCGCGCCGAAGCTGTGCGCTGAGTTCCAGGAGGCGACGCGCGAGCGCCGTTGGGACGAGGCGCTGGAGCTTCAGGACCGGCTATATCCATTGCACGCCGCGCTATTCAGCGACGCGTCGCCGGGGCCCGCAAAATACGCGCTGTCCAAAGTGCGTCCAGGGTTCCCGACCGAGCTTCGCCTGCCAATGACCGATCCGTCAGAGGCGTCGCGGGCCGCGGTCGACGCGGCGCTGATCCACGCCGGGCTTGCCTGACGAGGCATGTCCAAAGCCCTCCCGCCGCAGTTCGACAAGCAGAAGATCGTCGCCGAGAACCGGCGCGCGCGCTACGACTATTTCGTTGAGGAGCGGCTCGAAGCCGGGATCGAACTCACCGGCACAGAGGTCAAATCGCTCCGCGGCGGCGAAGGTTCGATCGCCGAAAGCTATGCGGCGGTCGAGGCCGACGAGCTGTGGCTGATCAACAGCCATATTCCCGAATACAGCCACGGCAATCGCATGAACCACCAGCCCCGGCGCCCGCGCAAATTGTTGCTCAAGGGCCGGGAGATCGCCAAGCTGCAAGGGGCGGTGACCAGGCAGGGGCTGACGCTTGTGCCTTTGTCGCTCTATTTCAACGCCAGTGGCCGCGCCAAGATCGAGCTGGCGGTCGCCCGGGGCAAGAAGATGCACGACAAGCGCGAAACCGAAAAAGAGCGCGACTGGAAACGCGAGCAGGGGCGGCTGCTGAGGAATAATGGCTGATCAGGAGACGCTGTTCGGGAGCCGTTGGCTGCGCCGGCACATCCCGACTCGGGAGACGGTCCATCAGCACCGTGTGCTGCGGCCGTTCGCGAGACATTTGAGCAATCCGACCCTCTGGCGGCTGACCAATCGTTCGGTGCCGCGAGCTGTGGCTCTGGGGCTCGGAGTGGGCGTGATCATTCCGATCATGCACGTCTTCGTTGCCGCGCTTCTGGCGATCCCGCTGCGCGCCAATGTAGCCGTCGCCGCGGCCTGCACCTTGGTCGTCAATCCGCTGACCATTCCGCCAATGTACTACGCGGCCTACAGGATCGGGTCGTGGGCGCTTCACCACGACAGTGCGGTCCTCAATCCCGGGACCGCCCAACAGGTTTCAGGGGAGCTCGGCCGGCTGTTATTCTGGCTTCACGCAGCATCGGGCCCGATCGCGCTTGGCATCGTGACCATTGCGATTGGCGCTGCAACTCTCGGCTATGGCATTGCCGCAGTGAGCTGGCGGATTTGGGTTTCGAGCAAATGGCGTGCACGCCGGGTCGCGCGCCGTGCGGCCGGCATTCGACGCAGCCATTAGTCGGCGATAAACGCACGCTCATCGGATGCCGCTGGCTGAATGTGACGAAGTCGCCGAGGCAATTCGCGCGTTGAATTTGCGAGGATGCTGCGGCGTTCGCGAGACTTAGGAGATTTCGACATGGATAGAATGATAGTCATACTGATGGCTGGGACTGCGCTTTCAGCCTGCGCGACGCGGACCGTGCCAGTGCCCGACATATCGCCGCCGATTGCCGTAGCGGAACCCGTCGCTGTTGAACCCGCGCCAAAGGCAGAGATCGGCAGCTTTGGCTTCGACGCCAGTGGCATGAATACGGCGGTTCAGCCCGGTGACAATTTCTACCAATTTGCCAATGGCACATGGGAAAAGCGCACTCCGATCCCGCAGGACAAGTCCAACTACGGCTCGTTCAACGTGCTTGATGACCTGTCGCGCGAACGCACCCGCGGGCTGATCGAAGAATCGGCAAAGGATCCGAACAGCCGGATTGGCGCGGCCTTTGCGAGCTTCATGGATACGGCCTCGATTGAGGCCAAGGGACTGGCCCCGATCAAGCCCTGGCTTGCCACCATCGCCGGTCTCAAGTCGCGCTCCCAGCTGCCCAAGCTCTTCGCCGAGGCCCGCGCCAACGGCGTCGGGATCCCGTTTGCGCTCGGCAGCCTGCAGGACGCGAAGGACTCGCAGCATTACGCGCTTCACATGTACCAGTCCGGCCTCGGGCTGCCCGATCGTGACTATTATCTGTCGGCCGATCCCAAGCTGGCCGAGGCAAAGGCCAAGTATGTTCAGCATCTGAGCACCATGTTGTCGCTCGCCGGCGAACCGAATGCGACGGCGCGCGCCAAGGCGATCGTGGCCTTCGAAACGGCAGTCGCCAAGGCCAGCTGGACTCGCATCCAGAGCCGTGACGCCAACAAGATTTACAACAAGATGACCGTGGCGCAGCTTGGTAAAGCGGCTCCCGGCTTTGCCTTTGCGGACCTGTTCCGGGCAATGGGCGTGCCGGCCGGCGACGTCATTGTTGCCCAGCCGAGCGCGGTCAACGGCATTGCAGCACTCATTGGCAAAGCGCCTTTGGGCGTTCTTCGCGACCAGCTGCTGGTCCGCTCGCTGGATGCCTATTCGGCCTATCTCCCCGCGGCCTTCGACAAGGAAAGCTTCGGTTTTTACGGTACGGTACTGTCGGGCACGCCCGAGCAAGAAGCTCGCTGGAAGCGTGGCGTCGACTATACCGTCGGTGCGCTCGGCGACGATGTCAGCAAGCTGTATGTCGCGCGATACTTTCCGCCCGAAACCAAGGCCGCCGCGGACGAACTGGTCCACAACATCATCGCCGCCATGGACCGGCGCATCGACCAGCTTGACTGGATGACCGCCGAGACCAAGTCCAAGGCGCACGCCAAACTCGCCGCATTCACCCCGAAGATCGGCTACCCGAGCCAGTGGCGCGACATGAGCGGGCTCGAGATCGTGCCCGGCGACGCGCTTGGCAATGCGATGCGTTCGGCGAGGTTCGAAGACGCCTATGATCTGGGCCATCTTGGCGGGCCGATCCGCCGCTGGGAATGGGGCATCACCCCGATGACGATCAACGCCTATGCCAATTCGCGTTTGGTCGAGATCGTATTTCCCGCCGCCATCCTGCAGCCGCCGTTCTTCGACCCGCATGCCGACCCAGCGATCAACTATGGCGGCATCGGCGCAGTGATTGGCCACGAGATGAGCCACCATTTCGACGACCAAGGATCTAAGTATGACGCGACCGGTCAATTGAGCAACTGGTGGACGCCGGCCGATGTCGCCGCCTTCACCGCCCGGCTCGACAAGCTCGGCGCGCAATTCGATGCCTATGAGCCGCTCCCCGGCATGCACGTCCAAGGCAAGCTCACCATGGGTGAGAACGTCGCCGATCTCGCCGGCCTGACGGTCGCCCACGACGCTTATCTCGCCTCGCTGGGAGGCAAGGCGCCGCCGTTGATCGACGGCACAACCGGTGACCAGCGCTTCTATCTCGGCTGGGCCCAGGTCTGGCGGCGCAGCTACCGCGAAGCGAATCTGCGCCAGCGCCTGCTGACCGATCCGCATTCGCCGTCGGAGCAGCGCAGCGCAATCGTGCGCAATATGGATCCGTGGTACCCGGCGTTCGACGTCCGGCCCGGGCAGAAGCTTTACCTCGCGCCCGCTGAGCGAGTACGCATTTGGTAGATGCTTTATCAGCAACTGCCAGCGCTCGACGCCCAGCCGCCTGACGCTGCCTCGCGCTGGCTGTTGCCGGCGCTGATCGGCGGGGCGGCCCTGACCGGGGGCTTGCTGGCGTGGCTGCTCGGCTACCCGATCGTCGCGGGCCTGTTCGTTGTCGCCGGGATTATCGCCGGCCCCGTCATTGCCCGCGGGAATCGGCGGGCCAGGGTGCCGCTCGCCGAGGGACTGACCCTTTCACCCGATTATTCGGTAATCGGGTCGGCGCTGGGGCTGTCCCAGGAGCCGGCGGCGATAACCGATGGTGAAGGCAAGTTGCTGATCGCCAATAGCGCCTATCGCGACCGGTTCGACGGCGGCGGCCCGCCGCTTTCGCTTGGCAGCGATGAGGATTCCTCACAGTCCCTTGATTTAGTCAAGACCATGGCGTGGCGCGACGGGGGCGGTTGCGTGACCGGCGTTGCAACCGCTTCGGGCCCGACCGCGGTTGAGGTCGAGCGGGTCGGCGCCAGCGGCGACCTGCTGCTCTGGCGCTTTCCCGAGCTTGCACCGCCCGATCCGAGCGTGCTTGCCGCCAAGCGACTCGCCGGACCAACCGGCGACCGGCTCGGCGATGCCGGCCTGCTTGCCGCGTTGGTCGATGCGGATGGCATGCTGGTGGCCGCCAATCGCTCGTTCGCTGCCCGCGTGGTGCCCCTTCACCAGAGGCCGGGGAAGATTCGCTTCGCCGATCTCGTCGAGATCTCCAATGACGGAATGGCGCGCCTGGTCGTCGACGGCGAATCCGCCCGGTCGATGCAGGCGGTCCATGTTCCGGTCGATCCGCGCCATGAGCAGGGAACGGCAACGATTTTGTTGGTCGATGCCCATCAGAAAGGTTCGCTCGACAGCGCCGATCTCCAGGCCTTGCTCGAAATCCTGCCGATCGGCCTCGCGCTCGTCGATCGCGACGGTCGCTTCCTGACCATGAACCGGGCATTCCGAGTAGCCGCCGCAATCAAAGGCGCGGCGATGCCAAGCTATCCGGGCGATCTGGTCGTCAAGGAAGATAAGGCCCCGGTCGCCAATGCCGTTCGCCGCAACGCTCGCGGACCGGCGATGTCGGGCGACCTCGCGATTCGTCTGGCACGGCAGAATAGCGAGCCGGTGGCACTGACGGTCGCCGGGGTGCGCGGGCTGGGCGATGCCGCCGTTCTACTGCTGCTCAAGGACAATAGCGAAGAGGCCAAGCTCAAGCGGCAGATCGCCCAGGCCACCAAGATGCAGGTCGTCGGCCAGCTCGCCGGCGGCGTCGCTCACGATTTCAACAATATCCTGACCGCCATCATCGGCCATTGCGACCTGATGTTGATGCGTCACACGCCGGGCGACAGCGACTATGACGACATCCAGCAGATTAAGTCGAACTCCAACCGCGCGGCCGGGCTGACCCGCCAGCTCTTGGCTTTTTCGCGCCAGCAGACGCTTCGCCCGCAGGTGCTCCAGCTACCCGACGTGGTGTCCGAAGTGTCGCATTTGTTGAAGCGGCTGCTTGGTGAGACCGTCAAGCTGGTCGTCAAGCACGGTCGCGATCTTGGCCCAGTGCGGGCCGATCCCGGCCAGCTCGAGCAGGTCATCGTCAACCTCGCGGTCAATGCGCGTGACGCCATGGCGTCGGCGGGCGGGGGGACACTGACCATCCAGACTTACGCGGTCCGCGCCGACCAGGTCGCCGAGCTTGGCTCGGAGATTTTGCCGATCGCGGATTACAGCGCCTTGTCGGTTACCGACACCGGCTCGGGAATCGCCGCCAGCGTGCTCGGCAAGGTGTTCGAGCCGTTCTTCACCACCAAGGAGATCGGCAAGGGCACCGGTCTCGGCCTGTCGACGGTCTACGGCATCGTCAAACAGTCGGGCGGCTTCATCTTCGCCGATTCCAAGGTCGGCGAGGGCACCCGCTTCGTCATCTATCTGCCGGTCCACCGGGAAGATGCGAGCGCCGCCAAGCCCCGCAAGGCGCCCAAGCCCAAGGAACATGAATTGTGGGGCACTGGGACGATTCTCCTCGTCGAGGATGAGCCCATGGTCCGCGGTGTCGCCGAGCGCGCTCTGACCCGCCACGGTTACACCGTGATTACTGCCGACAATGGCGAAGAGGCGCTGGAGGTGCTGGCCCGCGGCGAGGAAATCGCGCTCGTGATCAGCGATGTCGTCATGCCGATGATGGACGGTCCGACCATGGTCCGCGAAGCACGCAAAACCTGGCCGGACCTCAAAATTCTGTTCATGTCGGGCTATGCCGAGGAGCAATTGCGCAATTCGATCGACATCGACAATGTCGCCTTCCTTCCCAAACCCTTTTCGGTTCAGGAACTTGCCGAGGCGACGCGGCGGGCGATGGCGGCGAAATAAACGTTGCGCTTGCGGGCCGGACGATTATTCGGAAGCGCAATGTCGACCCCCCGCTGCATATTGATCGTCGAGGATGAGCCGCTGATCGCGATGATGCTTGAGGATTTCCTCGAATCGCTTGGTCACTCGATCTCGGCCAGTTGCGACAGCGTCAGCACGGCCATGGCCGAAGTCGAAAAGGGCGGGTTCGACCTTGCCATTCTGGACGTCAATCTGAAGGGCCAGAATGTGTGGCCGGTTGCCAGCCGCCTGCGTGAGCAAGGGGTGCCGTTCGTCATTGCCAGCGGTGGTCATGTCGATCCCCCACCGGCCGAATTCGCTTCGGTGCCGCTGATTGAGAAGCCTTACACCGTTGATCGAGTGACCCCGGCCATCAACGCCGCCTTCGCCGCCTAAGGCGGCTATCCATTCTCTGATGTTCGAGCTTCAGAACCATTTCCTGTTCCCGACTCACGCCGTTGCGCCAGCAGGTCCGCTCCCGAAAGGCGCAATCCGGGTCCGCATTTCGACGCCCGACGGGAATGAACTGCACGGGGTTCACATCGCGCCGCAGGCAAATTTGCCGGCAAAGCGAACCTTGATCCTCGGCTTTGGCGGCAATGCATGGAACGCCGAGGATGCGGCATCCTATTTGCACCGGGTATATCCGTCGGCGGCCATCGTCGCTTTGCACTATCGGGGGTATCGGCCCTCCACTGGGTCGCCATCCGCCGAGGCACTTCTCGAAGACGCGCCGCTGGTTTACGATTTCGCGGTCGCCAGAGTCCGCCCGAAGCGCACCGTGGCCGTCGGCTTGAGCATCGGCAGTGGAGTCGCGGCGGCGCTTGCGGCTAAACGTCCGGTCGACGGATTGATCCTCGTCACGCCGTTCGACTCGCTGAAGTCCGTCGCCAGCGATCTCATCCCGTATCTGCCGGTGGGAATGCTGTTCGGGAATGATATGGATGCCGCCGCGGCGCTCCAGACAAGCAAAGTGCCGACCGCGATTATCGCCGCCGGCCTCGATGAGATCATCCCGCAGCGCCGGACGGACGGCTTGCGCGCCGCGGTCGGCAATCTCGTGTTCAACCTGACCATTGCCGACGCCGGGCACAATGACATTTATGCGCGGTCTGATTTTCAGCAGGCAATGGACGATGCGCTGGAGGCCGTCAGCAAGGTCCGCGCCTAGGCCGGAACCCGACCCCTTGCCGCCGCGCTACAGTCGATCCATATTCCTGAAACATAAGGATCAATCGCGCGTAGGGCGTTGTTAAGACTCCCGAGAGTTTGATTGTGCAATAAAGCGGGCTAGCATGGTGCCCGATCAACGGGCGTCCAGGCCGGACGATAGGACGGGAATGACCAAGCTTTCAGGCGGCGACAGCAAGAGCACCCTTTACTGCTCATTCTGCGGCAAGTCGCAGCATGAGGTGCGCAAGCTTATTGCCGGGCCGACCGTGTTCATCTGCGACGAATGCGTCGAGCTGTGCAACGACATCATCCGCGAGGAATCCAAGTCGGCGCTCGTCAAGACCCGCGACGGAGTCCCGACTCCGGCCGAGATCTGCAAGGTGCTCGACGATTATGTGATTGGGCAGAGCCGCGCTAAGCGCGTCCTCTCGGTCGCCGTCCACAACCATTACAAGCGCCTGAACCACGGCGCCAAGACCGGCACCGACGTCGAACTGGCCAAATCGAACATCCTGCTGATCGGCCCGACGGGTTGCGGCAAGACGTTACTCGCCCAGACCCTGGCACGGATCCTCGATGTTCCGTTCACCATGGCGGATGCAACGACGCTGACCGAGGCCGGCTATGTCGGCGAGGACGTCGAGAATATCATCCTCAAGCTGCTCCAAGCGTCGGACTACAACGTCGAGAAAGCCCAGCGAGGCATCGTCTATATTGACGAAATCGACAAGATTTCCCGCAAGTCGGACAATCCGTCGATCACCCGCGACGTCTCGGGCGAGGGCGTCCAGCAGGCGCTGCTCAAATTGATGGAAGGCACCACCGCTTCGGTTCCGCCGCAAGGCGGCCGCAAGCACCCTCAGCAGGAATTCCTTCAGGTCGACACGACCAACATCCTGTTCATCTGCGGCGGCGCCTTTGCGGGCCTCGAAAAAATCATCGCCGACCGCCTGCAGGGCAAGTCGATCGGCTTCGGCGCCCATGTCGCGGCGCCCGACGAGCGCAAGACCGGCGAAGTGCTCCAGCATTGCGAGCCCGAGGATCTCTTGAAGTTCGGGCTGATCCCCGAATTTATCGGCCGCCTACCGGTGATCGCGACGCTGATGGACCTCGACGAGACCGCTCTGGTCAAGATTCTTGTCGAGCCCAAGAATGCCCTCGTCAAACAATATCAAAAGCTGTTCGACATGGAGGATGTGGAGCTCGCTTTCTCCGACGACGCGCTGCACACCGTCGCCCGCAAGGCCATCGACCGCAAAACCGGTGCCCGAGGACTGCGCTCAATTCTCGAGGGCATCTTGCTCGACACGATGTTCGACCTACCGTCGATGGACGGGGTCGACGAGGTTCATATCGATCACGACGTCGTCGAGGGCCGCAAGGAACCGGTCCGGGTCTATGCCAAGAAAGGCAAGGCCGGCGACGCTGCCTGAGGCCTAATCGCGCTTAATTGCCTGCCACTGCCGCCAGGTCGCGCTCGCCGAAATAGCGGGCGATGACAGCCGGATCGCGCCGATAGGGATCGGGCCGGAACACAATCCCCTGCGGGCCCGCGGCGACGGTCAAATAAGTCACATAGACCGGCACTGGGTCGGGCAGATCGACGCGGTCGGGCCGGTCGGGATCGTGGGGCGCGGGCAGACCGCCCATCAGCCAGGCGCCGAGCCGCGGCGCGTCTTCGAGCCGGATGCAACCGTTGCTGACCCAGCGATTGTCGTCGGCGAACAGCTCTTTGTGCGGCGTATCGTGAAGATAGATGCCAAAATCGTTGGGCATCATATATTTGACCTTGCCCATTGAATTGGCCGGGCCCGGCAGTTGGCGAACGCGGATGACCTTGCGACCATCGGCCGCGGCTTGCCAGTCGACCGTCGACGGATCGAGCGCGGTCGCCTCGTCGCTCCAGTCGTTGAGAACCTCGTAGCGGCGGTCCTTGAGATAAGTTACGCCTTGCTTGAGGACGTTGGGCGCGATCAGCTTGATGACCAGCTCCGGGGGCACATTCCAATAGGGATTAACGCTCGCGTAGCGCAGCTGCGCGGCCATCATCGGTGTTGCCGTTTCTTCCTTGCCGACGATGACCTTCATGCTGTCGACCGGCCGTCCATTCTCGTACATGTACAACCGCGCCGCGCCGACATCGACGAGGATATAGCGATGCGTTTCGGTTGCCAGCGGGAGCCGCCGCGCGCGCTCGAGGTTGACGATGATCAGCCGCTCATAATTATTAGCACCCAGGTTGAGCGAGGCGATGGTCCCGCCACCTGCAACGCCATCGGCCTTGAGGCCATGTGCCTGCTGATATTCCTTGACGACGTTGGCGAGGGCCGGATCGAAACTGGCTCCCGGCGGCAAGCCCAGCCGTTCGCGGAGCATGCCGACGCGCTCATCTTGCGATCCGGGCTTGAGCGCCGCGCCCGCTGGAATCTTTAGCTGCGGAAGGTCGCCCCAGCGCTGCTGATAGCGCACCAGGCCGCGGCGCAGGTCGGTGTAAATCGGGTTGACCGGCAGGAACAGATCGTACGGAGCGCCGGCCCACTCCTCGAATGAGATCTGGTGGAGCGCGACGTCGTTATCGCGCAGCTTGGGCGCGATTTCCGGATCGATGTAGATCATGTCGACGCCTTGCTCGACGCTCGGCGGCAGGTCGATGGGCTCGATCGGCTGCTCGCGCTGGGCGATTGCGGCTCCCGACAGGCTGAGTGCCGTAGCGGCAAGCAACAGGCGCAGTGATTTGAAAGGACCCTGGTTCATTCCCGAACGCTTAGCATGGAAAGCTGAACGGCAGCAGAATCAGTGATTTATTCGCTTCCTCGGTGCCGCGCGAACATTCCTTGGGGATACTTCGGGCGGCTTTGTTGCGCCGCGCCGGGACGCCGCCCATATAGGTTGCATGACACGCATGCTCCCCATTCTCCCACTCCGCGACATCGTCGTCTTCCCCCAGCGCATCGTGCCGCTATTCGTTGGGCGGGAAAAATCCGTCGCAGCGCTCGAAGCCGCCATGGCGACCGACAAGGAGTTGTTCCTCGTCGCTCAGCTCGATCCGGGCGAGGACGATCCAGACCGCGACGCGCTTTACGACCTCGGCGTCGTCGCCACCGCGATGCAGCTGTTGAAGCTCCCTGACGGTACCGTGCGGGTGCTGGTCGAAGGGCTTCGCCGGGCGAAGCTGGTCGATCTGGTCGCCGGCGACGGCTATATGACGGCCGAGGTCGAGGATGTCGAAGACCAAGCCGTCGAAGGGCCCGAGTCCCAGGCGCTAATGCGCTCGGTTATCGACCAGTTCGAGAATTACGCGAAACTCAACAAGCGGCTGCCGCCCGAAACCGGCATTCAGCTCGGTGAGATCGAGGATCCGTCGGTGCTGGCCGACGCAGTCGCCTCCAACCTGTCGATCAAGGTCGCTGACAAGCAGGCCCTCCTCGGCGAGCTAAACCCCGTCCGACGGATGGAGATGGTGT
>JBDSXT010000014.1:0-19251 GCA_039925985.1 Sphingomicrobium sp. | reverse complement strand
GAGCTTGAGGAGGAGACGGGGTTCACGGCGAGCAGCGTCGAGCGGCTGGGCGATTTCCAGGCGTCGCCGGGGATGCTGTCGGAAGGATTCACATTGGTGCGCGCCCATGGCGTGCGGCCGACTGGCGAGCCGCAGGAAGAGGACATCGTCGTCCATCTGGTGGCGCGGTCCAAATTCCGGCGTTCATCGAGCAAAAGCGCGCGGAAGGTTTGGCGATCGACGTCAAGCTGCTGCTTTTCATCGACCTCTGAACCGAGCGGGCCGGGGTGCGTTCTTCGCGCATGGCTCGCTTGATCCACCTGTCGGACTTGCACTTCGGCGCCCACGATCCGCAGCTGGTCGAGGCCGTCGCGCGGCGCGTCGACGAAGAAAAACCCGATCTCGTCGTGATCAGCGGCGACTTTACTCAGCGTGCGCGAACCGAGCAGTTCGAGGAGGCTTGCGCGTTCCTCGAGCGGTTGCGCGGGGCTGGGCATCAAGTTCTCGCGGTCCCGGGAAATCACGACGTGCCGCTGTACGACGTAATGCGCCGCTTCCTGTCGCCGCTGACGCGCTATAAGCGCTACATCGACGACGAGCTGTGCCCGTTCCTGCAAATTCCGGGAGCGGCGATCCTTGGCATCAACACCGCCCGCTCGCTGACCTTTAAGAACGGTCATGTCAGCCACGAGCAGATGCAGTTCATCCGCGACACTTTCGCCAACACCGATCCGAACCAGCCGCGGATTCTTGTCACGCACCACCCATTGTTCGCCTTACCGGTCGGCGACGGGTCCGAGCTAGGGCATTTGATGGACGACCAGCAAAGCGCTCTCGAAGCGATTGCCGAGGCCGGTGTCGACCTGCTGCTTGCCGGGCACAACCATCGCGCTTCGGTCAACGACGCGACCAAGCTGGTCAAGGGCGCGGGCAAGAGCCTGGTGATCCAGGCCGGCACCGCGACCTCGACCCGAGTCCGGGGCGAAACGCAGAGTTTCAACCGCATCGAGATCGACGAGACCGGTTGCCGAGTGACGATCATCCGCTGGGACGGCGCCGCCTTTGCCACCGGCGACAGCCAGTGGTTCGAGCGGCACGGCGACCAATGGGAATTGTCGAGCGGCGAGGCGGTCGAACAAGCCCCGCTTAGCTAGGCTTGCCGCCGCCCGCCGAGCCCGACTAGAGCGCAGTCATGGACCCCCAGTACGACCTCGACGATTTCGTGGCGCGCGTTCTTGCCGAGGATCTCGGCGAGGGCGGGGACGTGACGTCGGCCGCGACAATCGACGCCGACGCTCGGTTTTCGGCGAGCATCAATTGCCGCGAGGCAATCGTTGTTGCCGGTCTCGACATTGCTGCGGCGTTCTTCCGTGCGCTCGATCCGGCGGTGTCGATCGAGCCATTGGTCAAGGACGGCGACCTGGCTGCCGCCGGAACCGTGCTGATGAGGCTGACCGGCAATGCCCGGGCGATGCTGGCCGCCGAGCGGTCGGCGCTCAACACGCTCCAGCATCTGTCGGGCATTGCCACGCTGACGCGGCGCTATGTCGATGCGATCGCCGGGACCGGGGCCATTTTGCTCGATACGCGCAAGACGATCCCGGGCCTGCGGGTTCTCGATAAATATGCGGCGCGCATGGGCGGCGCGCACAATCACCGGATGCGGCTCGACGATGGCGTGTTGATCAAGGACAATCACGTCGCGGTGTGCGGCGGGGTGGCAGCGGCGGTGCGCGCGGCCAAAGCGGCGAATGTCGGGCTGCCAGTGCAGGTCGAGGTGGATCGCCCCGACCAGATCGAGCCGGCCCTCGCCGCCGGTGCCGACCGTCTGCTCCTCGACAATATGGACAATGCCAAGCTCAGGCAGGCGGTCGAGCTCGTCGCCAAGCGCGTCCCGCTCGAAGCGTCGGGCGGAGTCAATCTCGACACCATCCGTGGCATTGCCGAAACCGGCGTCGACTTCATCTCGGTCGGGCGGATTACGCAATCGGCGCCGGCAGTCGACATCGGCCTCGATTACGAGGTGAAGCCAGGGTCCGCATAGGGATCGGACGGACCTGGGATTTATTTCGCATCTCCCGCGTTCCAACCTTATATGAGGCGCAACCGCTCAGGAGAGATTGATTGTTCAAGGGGCTGAAGCCCATCATGTACGGCGACCGCGAGGTCTGGCCTCTCGTCGAAGGCGGCAAGGGCGTCAGCGCGACCAATCACGCCAGTTCTGGGGCGTGGGCGGCTGCCGGCGGCATCGGCACGGTGAGCGCGGTTAACGCCGACAGCTACGACCCCGAGGGCCGCATCATCCCGCAAGTCTATAATGCGCTGACCCGGCGCGAGCGGCATGAGGAATTGATCCACTACGGCATCGAAGGCGCCGTCGCTCAGGTCGAGCGGGCCTATGAAATCGCCGATGGCAAGGGCGCGATCAACATCAACGTACTGTGGGAAATGGGCGGCGCCCAGCCGATCCTTCACGGCGTTCTGGAGCGCACCCGGGGCAAGATTGCCGGCGTCACTTGCGGCGCTGGGATGCCCTACAAGCTTTCCGAAATCGCCGCCTCCTATGGCGTCTATTATCTGCCAATCATCAGCTCGGGGCGCGCGTTTCGAGCGCTTTGGAAACGCGCTTATTCAAAGGCGGCGGAATGGCTTGCTGCCGTAGTCTATGAAGACCCGTGGCTCGCCGGCGGGCACAACGGCCTGTCCAACGCCGAGGACCCGCGCGCGCCCCAGGACCCCTATCCGCGGGTCAAGGAATTGCGCGACGTGATGCGCGAGGCGGGGATCGCGGACAGCTTGCCGATCGTCATGGCCGGCGGCGTCTGGCGGCTCGACGAATGGGAGAATTGGATCGACAATCCCGAGCTCGGCCAAATCGTTTTTCAATTTGGGACGCGCCCGCTCCTGACCCAGGAAAGTCCGATCCCGCCCGAGTGGAAAGCGCGGCTGATGACCCTGGAGGATGGCGACATCCTGCTCCATCGCTTCAGTCCGACTGGCTTTTATTCGTCCGCGGTGCGCACCACATTCCTGCGCTGGCTCGAAGCGCGGTCGGATCGCCAGATCGCCTTTACGCGCGAAGCGGTCGGCGACCATGCATTCGAACTGGACGTCGGCATCGGCACCAAGAAGAATTACTGGGTGACCAGAGGTGACCTCCAGCACGCGCGCGAATGGTATGGCGCCGGCTTTACCAACGCCATGAAGACTCCCGACGACACTTTGGTGTTCGTCACTCCGGACGACGAAAAGATCATCCGCCGCGACCAGGCGGAGTGCATGGGCTGCCTGTCGCAATGCGCGTTTTCATCTTGGTCGGACAATGAGAAGAACAGCACCGGCCGCCTGGCCGACCCGCGCTCATTCTGCATCCAGAAGACGTTGCAGGACATCGCCCACGGCGGTCCCGTCGACAATAATCTGATGTTCGCCGGCCACTCGGCATTTCGCTTCAAGAGCGACCCGTTCTATTCGAACGGCTTCGTGCCGACGGTCAAGCAACTGGTCGACCGGATTCTGACGGGCGCGTGATGCGAACTTTGGCCGCGACCGCGCTGCTGTTCCTCGCGACGGTCGCGAGCGCCCAGGA
Source organism: Sphingomicrobium sp. (assembly GCA_039925985.1). Lineage (GTDB taxonomy): Bacteria > Pseudomonadota > Alphaproteobacteria > Sphingomonadales > Sphingomonadaceae > Sphingomicrobium. Next base: position 15,683 of record JBDSXT010000014.1, on the reverse strand, counting down.
CAAGAAACCGCCTTACTGGGCGTCGATCGCCAGCGGCGAAGCGATGATGCGCACCGGACCGGGGCGCAATTATCCGGGCACTTGGCTGTACAAGCGCCGCGATCTGCCGGTTCGGGTGGTCAAGACCTACCCCAATTGGCGGATGATCGAGGATCCGGACGGAACCCGCGGCTGGATGCTGGTGACGCTGCTCAGCGACCAGCGCACCGTCATTGTCAAACCGGGCTATCCTCGCAGCATTTATGCCGAAGCATCGGCAACGAGCCGGGTGGCCTACACTGCCGAGCCGGGCGTCGTCGGCCGCATCGACAAATGCGACGCGGGCTGGTGCCACATCGCCATCGGCAAGCGCGAAGGTTTTATCGTGCAGGGCGATGTCTGGGGGACGGAAAAGGGCGAGCAGTTCGATTCATAAGGGGGCCAATGTGAAGGCATTTCTTGGTACGGCTTTGATCTTCGTGGCGACGGCGGCTACCGCGGCGCCGATGGCGTCTCGTCCTCCCGTCGAACGTTTCGGTTCGCCGATGCTCAATGGCAAACGCCTGCCGTTTTCGGAGGCGGTAAGGGTTGGCGACACGCTGTATCTGTCCGGGCAACTCGGCATCACCACGGACGGCAAGCTGCCGGCCGGCATCGACGCCCAGACGAAGCAGGCGATGGACAATATCGGCAAGGCGCTCAAGGCGCGCGGCCTCGGCTTCGGCGACCTCGTCAAATGCACGGTGATGCTCGACAACATGGCCGACTGGCCGGCGTTCAATAAAGTCTATGTGACCTATTTCCCCGACGGCAATTTCCCCGCCCGAAGCGCGTTCGGCGCGGACGGGCTGGCACTCGGCGCCGCGCTCGAAATCGAGTGCATCGCTTATGCGGGGAAGCGCTAAAAAGAAGCTGGCCAAACCGGCGGGTTTGTCGCCCGCCGGTTGAGCCCGTTAATTACATCGTAAGCGGCACGTAAGCGGTGCGCTTTACCGTCAGCTTCTCGCCCTTGTCGCTGGTGGATTCACCCGATCCGCCCTCGGCGAGCATCGGATCGCTCCAGCAGGTTTCGCCGTCCTTAGTCATGGCGCTGGTGAAGCAGACCTTGCCGTCCTTCATCACCGCGGTGCCGTGGTCGATATGCTCCTTGCCGGAAACGGTGATGTACTTGCCCGCGGAGTCGACCGAAAGCTGCATCGGCTTTTTGGTCTTGTTGTCGGTATATTCCCAGGTCGTTTCATTGAGCGAGGCGAGGGCGGTACCGGTCATGTTGGCGTCGGCCATATTGGCGTCCATCGAGGCGTTGGCGTCCATCGCGATGTTGGCGTCGTTGGCGGGCTCGGCCGCCTTTTGCTGGCAGCCGGCCAGCGCCACAACGGTTGCGACCAGAATCAACTTGTTCATGCGCATCTCTCCCTGGTGAGAAGAGCGCCGTATCAAAATTCGCCTCTGGTAGCGAATCTGCCCCGCCGACTAGACCAACTCCACCGCAACCGCGGTCGCTTCGCCGCCGCCGATGCAAAGACTCGCGACGCCGCGCTTGAGTCCCTTTTGCTTGAGCGCGTTGACCAAGGTGACGAGGATGCGCGTGCCGCTGGCGCCGATCGGGTGACCGAGCGCGGTCGCGCCGCCGTGAATGTTGATCTTGTCGTGGCCAATGCCGAGGTCCTTCATCGCGAACATGGCGACGCAGGCGAACGCTTCGTTGACTTCCCACAAGTCGACATCGCCGGTCTTCCAGCCCGCCTTGGCAAGGACCTTATTGATCGCGCCGATGGGAGCAACGGTGAATCGTGCCGGTTCCTGCGCGTGCGCCGCTGTGGCGACGATCCGCGCGACCGGCGTCAGTCCGGCCGCTTTGGCGGTGGATTCGCGCGACAACACGACCGCCGCGGCGCCATCCGAAATCGACGAGCTGGTCGCTGCAGTGATCGTCCCCTCTTTCGAGAAAGCCGGCTTGAGCTGCGGGATCTTGTCGGGGCGGCCGCGCCCTGGGGCTTCGTCGGTATCGACGATGGTCTCGCCGGCGCGCGATTTGATCGTCACCGGGACGATCTCGTCGCCGAAGCCGCCCTTGTCGATCGCGTCCTTGGCGCGGCGCAGGCTCTCGATCGCATAATCGTCCATATCGCCGCGCGTCAGCTGATATTCGTCGGCGGTGCATTGGGCGAAGCTGCCCATCGCCCGGCCTTCCTCATAGGCGTCCTCGAGCCCGTCGAGGAACATATGGTCGTAAGCGGTGTCGTGGCCGATCCGCGCGCCCGAGCGGTGCTTCTTGAGCAAATAGGGCGCGTTGGTCATCGATTCCATGCCGCCGGCGATGATGTAGTCGGCGTTGCCGGCGGTCAGCGCCTCGTCGCCCATGATGACCGTCTGCATCCCCGACCCGCACACTTTGTTGACGGTCGTCGCCTGCACGCTCTTGGGCAGGCCGGCCTTGATGGCCGCCTGGCGGGCCGGCGCCTGGCCGAGGCCGGCGGGCAGCACGCAGCCCATATAGATGCGGTCGATGTCGTCGCCTGAGACGCCCGAGCGCTCGACCGCAGCCTTGACCGCGGTCGCGCCGAGGTCGGTGGCGGAAGCGTCGGCGAGTGCGCCCTGCATCGCGCCCATCGGCGTGCGGGCGTAGGACAAGATGACGGTCGGGTCGGAAGTGGTGGACATGTTGGGCTCCGGCAAGGATGTTGCAGTGCACATAGTGCCGGGGCCCGCCTTGTCCAAGCCTTCGCGGCAATGCTAGCTGAAGCCGAACAGGAGAGCTTCCGCGATGTCCGACCCCGGCCTCGACTTCGACCTCGGCGAGATGGCCGACACCATCCGCGAGACGACCCAGCGCTTCGCCCGCGACAAGATCGCACCGATCGCCGCCGAAATCGACGAAAAGGACGAGTTTCCCAAGCATTTATGGCCGCAGATGGGCGAACTCGGGTTGCACGGCATTACCGTCGAGGAGGAGTGGGGCGGGCTCGGGCTTGGCTATCTGGAGCATGTGGTCGCGCAGGAAGAAGTGGCGCGGGCGTCGGCGTCGGTCGGCCTGTCCTACGGCGCTCATTCGAACCTGTGCGTCAACCAGATCCGCCGCTGGGGCAATGACGAGCAGAAGCGCAAATATCTCCCCAAGCTGATCAGCGGCGAGCATGTCGGATCGCTGGCGATGAGCGAAGCGGGCGCCGGTTCCGATGTCGTCGGGATGAAATTGAAAGCCGAGAAAAGCGGCAACGGCTACCGGCTCAACGGCACCAAATTCTGGATCACCAACGGCTCCGACGCCGACGTGCTGGTGGTCTATGCGAAGACCGGCGAAGGCAGCAAAGGCATCACCACCTTCCTCATCGAAAAGGACATGGAAGGCTTTTCGACCGGCCAGAAGGTCGACAAGATGGGGATGCGCGGGTCGCCGACCAGCGAGCTGGTGTTCGACGACTGCTTCGTCCCGCCCGAGAACGTGATCAGCGAGGAGAATAATGGCGCTGCCGTGCTGATGAGCGGCCTCGATTACGAACGCACGGTGCTTGCCGGAATCCAGATCGGAATCATGCAGGCGTGCCTCGATGTCGTCCTGCCCTATGTCCGCGAACGCAAGCAGTTCGGCAAGCCAATCGGCAGCTTCCAGCTGATGCAGGCCAAGGTCGCCGACATGTATGTCGCGCTCAATTCGTCGCGGGCCTACGTCTACCAGGTCGCCAAGGCCTGCGACGCCGGGCGGGCGACGCGGTTCGACGCGGCTGGCGCGATCCTGCTGGCCAGCGAATCCGCGGTCAAGGTCGCGGGCGAGGCGATCCAGGCGCTGGGCGGTGCTGGCTACACCAAGGACTGGCCGGTCGAACGCTATTTCCGCGACGCCAAGTTGCTCGACATCGGCGCCGGGACGAATGAAATAAGGCGGATGCTGATTGGGCGGGAGCTGATCGGGGCATAAACTAGCCATGGGGCTGATGCGCTGGGGCAGCGCGGGGCAGGGGGAGAAAATTGATGCGGTGGATGGTGGCGATGCTGGCCTTGGCCGGGCTTTCGGCATGCAATGCGCGGGACGGCAAGCCCGACGCCAAACCGGCGTTGGCAGCGCTGACATTCGACGGCGCCGCGGCGACCGATCCAAAGGCGGTGCTCGCGCACGGCGACAGGCTGACCCACGTCCTCGGCTGCCGCGGCTGCCACACTGAATCGCTCGAAGGACAGTGGTTCAACGATGACGATCCCGCGATGGGCAAGCTGTACGCAAGCAACCTGACCCGCGTGCTCGCCAATTATTCGGATCAGCAACTCGAAACGCTCCTCCGTACCGGGGTTCATCCGACGCGGCACGATTTGTGGGTCATGCCGTCGGAGGTGTTCCAGCGGTTGAGTGCGGCGGACATGAAGGCGCTCATCGCATATCTGCGCACGGTCAGGCCGAGCGGCACGCCGACCCCGCCGCCGGCGCCGAGCGCCAAGGCGAAGGCCGAAATGGCCAGCGGAGAGATTAAGCCCGCCGCTTTTTATGTCGCCGAATATCGCGCCAAGACTCCGGTCGACCTCGGCAAGAACCATGCGCTCGGACGCTACATCGCCGCGGCGACTTGCGCCGAATGCCACGGCGCCGACTTGACCGGAGTGCGCGACTTCGGCCCGGGGGTCAGCACGCCTGACCTGATTGTTGCCGGCATGTATTCGAACGATGAGTTCATCCGGCTCCTGACGACCGGCAAGGGCAAGACCAAGGCCGACCTCGGATTGATGACCTTGGTTGGCAAGGGCCATTTTGCCTATCTCACCCCCCACGAGCGAGGCGCCGTCATTGCTTATCTGAAAGCCCGCGCGGAGCGCCCGCAATAGGGGCGCTTGGCAATCACGGCGCGGGCCAACGAGATCGGGCGGATGCTAATCGGGTGGTGAGCTAATCGGCGCTTAGACGGCCAGTTTCGCCGCGCCCCAGACGATTAGCGCTACGCCGCTCAGTCGGGCGATCCAGACCCCACCCGGAAGCAATTTTTCTGCCGCGACAAGCATCGAGAGCGCGGCGATCCACCCCAGATTCATGACGCCGCCAACAAACAACACCGCCATCAGCAGCCAGCAGCAGCCGACGCAATATGCGCCGTGAATCAGCCCAATGCGCCACGCGCCCCAGCGGCCGGGGCGATAGTGGCGGGTGAGGAAATCGACGGGCGTCCGGCAATGGGAGAGACAGGCCTTCTTGAAGGGCGAAAGCTGGTAGAGGCCGGCAGCGACCAGGAAGCCCGCCGCTGCCCATCCGGAGGGCAGCGCCATGGTTGTTGCCGGGACAAATCCGCGCAGTTCGAGCGCTTGATTGAGCACCGCCGCCACTAGCGCGAAGCCGAGCCAGACGGCGAGATAGGCCGCAAGGAACGGACCGGTCGGAGGCGCCTCTCCGCGGTGGCGGTGGACGCGGCCGAAGAGCAGGATCAGCGGCGTGGCACTGGGCAGCATCATTGCGATCATCATCACCCACCACATTGTCGCGACGAGCGCGAAGCGGCGGGCGTCCCAGGCCATCGGCATGGCAGCGGACCCCATGCCCGCGCCTTGCAACAGCCACATCCAGGCCAGCGCGGCCAGCGCCGCCAGCCCAACCAAGGTTACGGCGCGGCTGCGCTTCGCCAGCCGCTCCGCGCCGGTCGAGTCATTCATCAGGCGCGGACAACCCCGTGAGTGCCAAGGTGGAGGTGGGCGAACTGGCCGTAGCTGTCGCTCAAGTCGACCTCCACCGGACCCTGGCTCTTGCTCGACGCGCTGCCGATGTCGGCGACGGCATATTCGAACCCGGCCGGGAGCACGATCTGGGCGCGCGACTCCTCGCCGCTGACTCTGTTGCGGATCGGTTCGCCGTTCATCTCGACATAACCGTCGATGACCAAGCGGCCGCGGCGGCCGTCGACGTCGACTTCGAAGTCGATCGTCGTGAATACGGGTTCATGCATATTGACGACAGTCGAGGCGTACACAGCGAACATCGTCGCGAAGGGGTCGGTGTCTTGCCCGGTCATGATCCGCAGCAGGGCCTCGCGTTGCGCCGCATCGGCCTGGCTGTCGACGAACGCGATTGCCTCGCCATTGCCCTCGTGGATCGCGCCAGGCCATTTGAAGATGGCGGCCAGCCGCAGACCATCGAGGCGCGTCTCGCCGTGGTGACCTTCGTCGATCTGGATGCCCGCGACGGCATGGCAATGACCCTTGTCGGGCAGGCCGTTGAACTGGCAGCTGCAGCCGTAATCGCACGAACAGTTGACCAGCTCGCGCCCCTTGAATTCCCACATCACCATGTTCGCCTCCGCAGATTTCGTTGCCCGCCTTGACTAGCACGGGTCGGCCAATCGGCGAAGCCCGGCGCGGCTTTGCAAGTCGGCCCGCCACCCGCTAGTCGATCGCATGGCGACGGTTTCGATGAACGGGATTAAACGAGCATGAGCGCTCCGCGCGTCGACGTGAAATACGACCTGTCGAGTGCCGAAGCTCGGGGCCGCGAAAGGCATCATCGTGGGCTTGCGGAGAAACTGCGCGCCGACGTTGCACAGGCAGCGCTGGGCGGGACGGAAAAATCCCGCGAGCGGCACACGGCGCGCGGCAAATTGCTGCCGCGGGAGCGCGTCGAGCGGCTGCTCGATCCGGGCTCGCCGTTTCTTGAGATCGGACAGCTCGCGGCGTTCGATCTCTACGACGGCGAGGTGCCGGGCGCCGGGATGATCGCCGGCATCGGCCGCGTCGCCGGCCGGCAAGTGATGGTTGTCGCCAACGACGCGACGGTGAAAGGCGGCACCTACTATCCGCTAACCGTCAAGAAGCATTTGCGCGCGCAGGAGATCGCCGAGGCGAACCGGCTGCCATGCGTCTATCTGGTGGATTCGGGCGGCGCCAATTTGCCCCACCAGGCCGAGGTGTTTCCCGACCGCGACCATTTCGGGCGGATTTTCTACAACCAGGCGAACATGAGCGCCAAGGGCATCGCGCAGATTGCGTGCGTGATGGGCAGCTGCACCGCCGGCGGCGCCTACGTTCCGGCAATGAGCGACGAGAGCATCATCGTCCGCGACCAGGGCACGATCTTCCTCGCCGGGCCGCCGCTGGTGAAGTCCGCGACCGGGGAGGAAATTTCAGCGGAGGATCTCGGCGGCGGCGATCTGCACGCGCGCAAGTCGGGGGTCGTCGATCACCTCGCCGAAAATGACGAGCACGCGTTGACCATCGTCCGCGATATCGTTTCGACACTTGGCATTGATGACGGTGCGCGGGTCGAGCTGCGCGAGCCTCGGCCGCCGCTGCACGACGCCGAGGAATTGTACGGGCTGATCCCGGCCGACGTGCGCGAGCCATATGACGTGCGCGAGCTCATCGCCCGCATCGTCGACGGCTCCGAACTGCACGAGTTCAAGGCGCTCTATGGCAGCACATTAGTGTGCGGCTTCGCCCACATCTGGGGGATGCCGGTGGCGATCCTTGCCAACAACGGCGTCTTGTTCTCCGAAAGCGCGGTCAAGGGCGCGCACTTTATCGAACTGGCCTGCCAGCGCCGCATTCCTTTGCTGTTCCTGCAGAACATTTCGGGCTTCATGGTCGGCGGTAAATATGAGGCGGAAGGCATCGCCAAGCACGGCGCCAAGCTGGTTACCGCCGTTGCCACCGCGCAAGTGCCGAAAATCACCGTCCTGATCGGCGGCAGTTTCGGCGCTGGCAATTACGGCATGGCCGGCCGCGCATATAGCCCACGCTTTCTGTTCAGCTGGCCCAACAGCCGAATTTCCGTGATGGGCGGCGAGCAGGCGGCGTCGGTGCTGGCGACCGTCCACCGCGACGCCGACCAATGGACGCCCGAGCAGGCCGAAGCCTTCAAGGCGCCGATCCGCGACGATTACGAGACGCAGGGCAACCCGTGGCACGCGACCTCGCGGCTGTGGGACGACGGCATCATCGACCCGGCGCAGACCCGCGACGTGCTCGGGCTGGCGTTCGCCGCGTGCTTGAATGCGCCGATCCCGGAGCGCGCGCAATTCGGCGTGTTCAGGATGTGACGACGGATAACGGGCAACAAATTCCTCCCCGAAACGGGGAGGGGGACCGCGCGGAGCGCGGGGGAGGGGGCCCACGGATCCTCAGGGCACCGATCAAGCAGGTAAAACGCGCACGAGAACTACGCGGTCGAATGAGCTTGCCGGAGGTGCTGTTGTGGCAGGCACTCCGTAGCCGACCGGAAGGGCTGAAGTTCCGACGGCAGTTTCCAATCAACGAGATTACCGTCGATTTCGCCTGTCTTGAACGGCGCCTGATAATCGAGGGCGATGGAGAGTTACACAATCGGGGTGACCAGCCGCGCCGCGATGCAGCTCGTGATGCGATCCTGAGAAACGAAGGCTTCACCGTGCTGCGAATTGCGGCGCGTGACGTTTTGAAGGATCTGGGTGCGGTGCTTCATTTCATTGTCGCGCGATGTGCCGAGGTGGGCCCCCTCCACTACGACGCTGCGCGTCGCGGTCCCCCTCCCCGTTCCTGGGAGTATTTTTAGCTGACCAAGGTTCGTGCCGACCAATTGCTCGTCCTACGTGAGCTTGCGGAAAGCCGGACCCGAGCTCAAGCGCTGATTTTAGCCGGGGCGGTGTTTTCGGGCGACAGGCGGGTCGCCAAGGCGGGCGATCTGCTGCCTGAGGACGCGCCGCTCGAGGTGCGCGGGCGCGACCATCCGTGGGTGTCGCGGGGCGGGGTCAAGCTCGACCATGGGCTCATGCATTTCGGGTTCGACGTGGCGGGCGCGGTGGGGCTCGATGTCGGCTCCTCTACGGGTGGCTTCACCGATGTGCTCCTCAGCCGGGGGGCCGCCAAGGTCTATGCAATCGACGTCGGCACCAACCAATTGGCGTGGAAGCTGCGGCAGGACTCGCGAGTCATCGTCCACGAACAGACCAACGCGCGTTATCTCGACGCTGCAACTGTGCCTGAACCGATCGATGTCGTTGTGTGTGACGCAAGCTTTATTGGCTTGTCGAAAGTGCTCGGCCCGGCGCTCGCGCTCGCAAAACCGGGCGCCAAGCTGGTCGCGCTGGTCAAGCCGCAATTCGAGGCGGGACGCGCCGAGGTGGGGAAGGGGGGAGTGGTTCGCGACCCCGAGGTCCACCGGCGAGTTTGTGACGCGGCGGTCGAATGGGTCGCATCGCAGGGCTGGCGCGTTTTGGGGGTGACCGAGAGCCCGATCACCGGGCCCGAAGGCAATGTCGAATTCCTACTTGGGGCAGTGAAGAATGACTGATCTAACGCAGCGCGGGTGGGCGAGGATCGCCCTGATCACCGTGCCCGCCATCGTCCTCGCCGGTTCGGCCAGCGGCTGGCTGTCGAACAGCGGCTACGACAATGGCTGGTTCGCGGCGCTGCAAAAGCCCGTCTACATGCCGCCCGGATGGGCGTTCGGGGTCGCCTGGACACTGCTCTACATCATGCTCGGCCTGGCTTTGGCACTGATCCTCGCCGAGCCGCCGTCCGACCGGAGGAAAACGGCACTACTGCTATTCTATGTCCAGCTCGCGCTCAATTTCGCCTGGTCGCCGATCTTTTTCGCTGGCCACGACATCCGCCTCGCGGCGATCGTCATTTTTATCATGCTCGCCGTTGCAGCATCGGCAGGCGGGCAATTCTTCCGCATTCGTCCACTGGCGGGGGCGCTGATGATTCCCTATCTGGCGTGGCTGTGCTTCGCGGCGACGCTCAACACCGCGATTTATACGTTGAACCCCGATGCGGGCAGATCGCTGTTCGGTTAAAGAGGAGAGGCTGGGATGCAATCCGAGAACAAGATGTTCGACGACCTCGTCAAGATGGTCAACGGCGTCGCCGGGACCATGGCGGGCGCCGGCCGCGAGGCCGAATCGTCGATGCGCGAGAAGATGCGCGAGTGGGTCGGCGGAAGCGATTTCGTCGGCCGCGACGAGTTCGAGGCGGTCAAAGCGATGGCCGCCGCGGCGCGTGATGACAATGAGGCTTTGAAGGCACGAATCATCGCTCTTGAGGCGAAGGCGAGCGCGGCCCCGGCCAAAAAGCCCAAACCGGAGGCGAGGCCCTGAGCGAGCCGGAAGAGCAGGAAGAGCGCGACGAGCGCGAGGACGGCGCCCCGATCGAAGTCCTCGAGCAGTATTTCGACGCCCGCGGCTGGGCCTGCGAGCGCTCCGCCGAGGGCGAAATCGTCGCGTCGGCGACGGGCAGCTGGGCGCAATACGAATTGCGTGGCGTGTGGCGGCCCGAGGACCAGGTGCTGCAATTCCTCGCCTTCCCGGATATCAAGGTCGCGGTCGAGAAACGCGCTGCCATCTATGAGGCCCTGGGCCTGATCAACGAGCAGCTCTGGCTCGGCCACTTCGAGATGTGGTCGGGCTCCGGCCTGATCGTCTTTCGCCACGCGACGATCCTCGATGCGCGCGAAAGCGAGGGGCTCAGTCTCGAACAGGCCGAAGCCATCGCCGAGGCCGCGATGGAGGAGTGCGAGCGTTTCTACCCGGTCTTCCAGTTCGTGCTGTGGGGCGGCAAGTCGCCGGGCGAGGCAATTGCCGCGGCGCTCATCGACACGCATGGTGAGGCATGAGCACCGATCTGCTTTTGGGGCCGACCTGGTTCGTCGGTTGCGGCAACATGGCCGGGGCGATGGTCGAGGGCTGGCGATCGGCCGATGTCGCGCTGTCGCAGGCGGTCGCGATCCGGCCGAGCGGCACGCCGGTCGAAGGCGTCCGCACGGTGCAGTCGGTCGGCGAGGCGGGACGGCCACCCAAGATCGTCATTCTCGGTTTCAAACCGCAGAAACTGGATCAAATCGCCAAGCAACTGGCGCCCAGGCTGTCGGCACAGACGGTGGTCATCTCGATCCTCGCCGGCGTCGAGGTCGCCAGCCTTCGCGACCGCTTTCCCGGCGCAGCGGCCATCGTCCGGGCGATGCCCAATCTGCCGGTCGCGGTCCGCCGCGGGGTGGTTAGCCTCTACAGCGCCAATGCCGACGACGCGCTGAGGCAGCAGCTCAAGCAATTATTTTCCGTGCTCGGCTTCGTCGCGTGGACCGCCAGCGAGGCGGAATTGGCGGCGATCGGCGCGCTAGCCGGGGCCGGACCTGCCTATGTCGCGCGGTTCATTGCGGCGCTCGCCAAGGCCGGGGTCAAGCGTGGCCTCGATCCCGCCATCGCCGCCACGGTCGCTCTCGAAACTGTGTTCGGCACCGGCTGGCTGGCGGCGGGCAGCGGCGAGCCCATGGACTCGATCGCCCGCCGGGTCGCAAGCCCCAATGGCACCACCGAGGCGGGCCTGGCCGTGCTTGACCGCGACGATGTTCTTGACGGGCTGATCAACGTCACGATCGAGGCCGCGGCACGGCGCGGGGCGGAGCTCGCACAGGCCGCCCGCGGAAGCAAAATTGCCGCTTCGGCAGCGCTTGATCAGGTGCCGCCTGGGACAAGGACTCATTGATGCCCGAGCAGCCCAATTTCAACGACCGCGACGGCTGGATCTGGTTCGACGGCAAGCTCATTCCGTGGCGCGAGGCCAACGTCCACGTCCTCACCCACGCGCTGCATTACGCGTCGTCGGTGTTCGAGGGCCAACGGGCTTACAATGGCGAGATTTTCAAGCTCAGCGAGCATAGCCAGCGCCTTCACAACAGCGCGCAAATCCTTGGCTTCGAGATCCCGTGGAGCGTCGCCGAAATCGATTCCGCCTGCAAGGAAGTGCTCAAAGCCAACGGCTTGGCTGACGCCTACATGCGGCCGGTCGCCTGGCGCGGGTCGGAAATGATGGGCGTGTCGGCTCAGGGGACCAAGCCGCATCTGGCGATTGCGTCGTGGGCATGGGGCAAATATTTCGACCCGAAGCTCGCGGACAAGGGCATCCGGCTCGACATTGCGCGCTACCGCCGGCCGGCGCCTTACACCGCGCCAGTGCATTCCAAGGCGGCCGGGCTCTACATGATTTGCACGCTGTCGCGGCAGCAGGCGGAAAGTCGCGGCTTTGAAGATGCGCTAATGTTCGACTGGCGCGGCCAGGTCGCCGAAGCGACCGGCGCCAATGCCTTTTTCGTCCGCGACGGCGAACTGCACACGCCGACGCCCGATTGCTTCCTCGACGGGATTACCCGGCGGACGGTGATGGACCTCGCGCGGGACCGCGGGGTCAAGGTGGTCGAGCGCGAAATCTGGCCCGACGAACTCGAAAGCTTTGAGCAGATGTTCCTGACGGGCAGCGCGGCGGAAGTCACGTTCGTCGCCTCGGCGGGGCCGTGGAATTTCGAAGTCGGCGACCTCTCGCGCCAGCTCAGGAAAGATTACGACGATCTGGTTCACGGGCGAATCCCGAACGCCTGACCCCTCAGTCGAAGATCGACAAGTCGAGCGGCTCGCTCGGGCCGAACCAGATGACATGCTGTGCGTGATCGGCGAGCTCGTTGTCAGTAGTCGCGTGGGCGAAGATCGTCAGCCCATCGCGGTTCAGTGCCATCCACTGCGCGAAATCGCCGAACTGCCCGGGAGCGACGGTCAGCTGGCAGCTGCCGCGCGGATGGGGTCCGACCGGGCGTTCGTGGAAATGCCCGACGGCGACGGCGAACCGCGCCCGCGCCGCTTCTGCCAGGCCGCGCGCCCGATCGAGCTGCTCGGCGTCAAAGTAGATGTGCGCGTGAAAATTCTGAATCGACGGTTCGGCCATGGTGCCGCCTACCAAATGCGCACCCTTTTGTCCGGCGGAATGTAAAGCTTGTCGCCGGGCTTGATGCCGAATGCCGCGTACCATGCGTCGATATTGGGGACGACGCCGTCGACTCGGTATTTGCGGTAGCTGTGCGGATCACTGGTGGTGAGGTTGCGGATCGCTTCAGCCGTCGTCTTCCCGGCCCACACCTGAGCCCAGCCGAGGAACACGCGCTGATCGCCGGTGAAGCCATCGATGACCGGCGCTTTTCGGCCGTGCAGCGAGGCGTGATAGGCTTCCAACCCCATCGTCAGCCCGCCGAGGTCGGCGATATTCTCGCCCATCGTCAGGTCGGGTTTGATGTGAACCCCGGGGACTGGTTCGAATTTGGCATATTGCGCGCCAAGCATGGCCGCGCGGCGCTTGAACTCGGCGGCGTCGGCCGGCGTCCACCAGTCGCGCAGCGCGCCCGAGGCGTCGATCGACCGTCCCTGGTCATCGAAACCGTGGGTCAGTTCATGGCCGATGACGCCGCCTATCGCGCCGTAATTATAGGCCGGATCGGCGTTGGCGTCGAACATTGGTGCAAGCAGGATGCCAGCGGGGAAGACGATGTCGCGCAGCGAACCGTTGTAGGCGTCGTTGGTCTGTGGGGTCATCAGCCAATCGCTCTTGTCGACCGGGCCGGTGCTTCGATCGACGTAAAACTGCCAGTCGGCTGCGGCTGCGCGGCGGACGTTGCCGATCAGGTCGTCGCGACGGATGACGAGGTGCGAATAATCGCGCCACGTGTCGGGGTAGCCAACCTTGATCGTGTACGTGTCGAGCTTCTTGAGCGCCTCGACCTTGGTCGCCGCGCCCATCCAATCGAGCTTTTCGAGCCGCCCGTGAAAAGCGCTTTTGACGTCGGCGACAAGCGCTTCGATGCGTTGCCTGGTGGCCGGCGGGAAGTAGCGTTGGGCATAAAGCTGGCCGACGCCCCAATTGAATGTCCCGAAGCAGCTTGCCGGATCGGCGCCGCAGTCGCCACCCGCGACTGCAAGCATCGCCAGCTTCCAGCGCGCGCGGTTCTCAGCCTGGCCGAGCAGCACTTTGCCGCGGAAAGCGAACCGCGCGTCGACGAATGGCTTCGGCAGATAAGGCGCGGCCTGGTCGGCGACCCGGAACGCCATCCATGCTTTCAATGTGTCGAGCGGGGTCGCGGCGAATGTCGCGGCGAGCCGGGTGAAAGCGTCCGGCTGGCCGACGATTAGCTTGTCGTGCCCGGTGATCTTTGCCGATGCGAGATAGGCGCTCCAGTCGACACCCGGGGCGAGGCTGGCCAGCGCGGCCGGTGAGTTCGGATTATACTGAATGGTCGGATCGCGCAGCTTGGCCTTGTCCCAGCTGTCATGTGCGATTTGAGTCTCGAACGCGATCAGCCGGCTGGCAGAGGCGGCGGGATCTGACCAGCCGAGAAGCGTCAGCAACTGGGCCGCGTAAGTTGCATAAGCCGCGCGCTGCGGAGCAAAGTCGGGCTTGAGATAATAATCGCGGTCGGGGAGTCCGAGCCCACCTTGGGTCAGGTAGATCGCATAGCGGTCGGGCGCTTTCAAATTGCTGTCGACATAAGGTGCGACGATCGATGGATAGAAGCCATAGGAGGACTGTCCCATCAGCGCGGAAAGGTCGGTCGGGGTCGACGCCGAACGGATCGCGGTCAGTTCCGGCGCGATGGCAGCAATGCCCAGCCGCTCGATCCCGGCTTCGTCCATGAATGCGGTGTAAAAGGCGCCAGCCTTGCCGCGATTGTCGGCCGGCTCGAGCGCTACGTCGCGCGACGCGTCCTGGAATAGATCGTGAAGCTGCCCTTCCATCTGGTCAGTCATTCCGAGGCGGCGGGAGACCGTCGGACGGTCGGCGGGGATGACCGAGCGGGCAAGGTAGCTGCCGTTGGCGAATTCAAAAAAGTCGTCTCCCGGCTTGGTCGCGCGATCGATCGCCGACAGGTCAAACCCGGACGGGGCGAATTGCGGGCCAGTCGGAGCGCTGGCCGGTGCAGAAGTTTGCGCCTGCGCGCCCGCGGGCACGGCCACGCCCAGCAACAACAGCAATGGCAGTTTCCTCATGATCGTCCCCTTCTGACCCGCTCGATGCAGCCGTAATTCCCGAAGCTAACGGCTCGTCGTTCGACGGCAATCCCCAATCGACGAACGGCGAAGCTGCGCAACCGATGGCAGGCCGGCCTCTTTCCATGGCAAGCCTGACGGCTATAAGCGCGCGTCCGGCCCCCGCACTGCTAGCGGGGTCAACGCTGGGGCGTCGCCAAGTGGTAAGGCACCGGTTTTTGGTATCGGCATTCGCAGGTTCGAATCCTGCCGCCCCAGCCAGCACTTGCTGGTTTACGCACACGCGCTGACGACCGGCAGAAAGGCCAAGCTTGAACCCGCTCTACGAGAATATGGCGACCAGCGTGTTCGAGCGCATGTCGGGACTGGCGGCCCAGCATCAGGCGATCAATCTCGGTCAGGGCTTTCCCGATTTCGGCTGGCCGGACGAGATTCTCGATTGCGCCGCGCGGGCGGTCATTGAAGGCTCGAACCAATATGCGCCGTCGCGCGGGCTGCCGGCTCTGCGCGAAGCCGTCGCGGCGCATTACAATCGCCATTACGGGTCGTCGCTCGACGCCAGCCAGGTCTGCGTGACCAGCGGCGCGACCGAAGCGATCGGCGCCGCCATCCTCGCCGCGGTCAGCCCGGGCGACGAAGTCATCATCTTCACCCCCGCCTACGACTGCTACGCGCCCATGGTCCGTCGCGGCGGCGGGATCGTCCGCGGGGTCGCCCTCAAGCCGCCCGAGTGGCGGATCGATCGAGCGCCACTTGAGGCCGCGATAACTAACAAGACTAGGGTCTTGATCTTCAACAACCCGCACAACCCAACCGGCCGGCTGTTCGACGCGGGCGAGTTGGAGACCATTGCCGATGTCGCTCGCCAGCATGACCTAACGGTGATCAGCGACGAAGTGTGGGAGCACATTCTGCTCGACGGGCAGCGGTTCGTTCCGCTTGCCAGCCTGCCGGACA
>JBDSXT010000013.1:0-17861 GCA_039925985.1 Sphingomicrobium sp. | reverse complement strand
CCGGCTACGCGGAAGCGACCAGCAAGGCCGGCACCGCCGTCCAGGCGGCATGGACTCCGCAGTCCCATCCCGCCGGAGCCCAAAGTGCCGCGGCACCAACCGCGCTCGACCAGGGCACCGAGCTGGCCGCCGCGGCTGCGCCCGCCGGCCATCCGCTGGTTGCGCCGTCGATCGCCATGCCGTCCGCAGCGCAGCTGCTGGCCCATGCCGGTGCCATCGCCACCGATACCGCGCCCCAGCACTCGCTGATCGGCCAGGTGCTGTTCGAAGCGCTCGCCGGCGGCGGCGCCCACAGCCCGATCGATGCCGTTCTCAACGCGCTGCCGACCGCCCACGCCGCGCCAACCGCGGCCGATCAACTCGCCCAGCTCGCCTCGTTCCACGCGACGTTCGGCCCCGATACCTCGGCCCACACCGCGTTCGCGCTCGAGACCATCGCCCTCCACCCCGACGCCCACGCCGCCGCGTAGCAAAACCCGCGGGGCGATTCACGGTTAGCCTAGCGGACTATCGTGGAAGCAGGTTGCGCAGCGTTGTGGCGAGCGCCGGGCGCGGCGCTTTTTGGCCGTATTCATAATCATAGCCATAGCCGTAGCCGTAACCCGCGCTGCGGACGTCGAACTTGCTTAGTATCGCCCCGATAATATGGCCGCGGACCGCGATCAGTCGCTCGACGGCGTGTCTCGCCTGGGCGGCTGAGGTGCGCCCCGCCTCGATCACCAGGACGATGGACTCGACCGACCTGGACAGCAACGGTGCGTCGGCGAGCCCGAGAACGGGGGGACTATCGACGATCACATGGTCGAACTGCTTGGCCGCCTCTGCGATCAGCCGGCTCATCCCGTCTCCGGAGAGGAGCTCGGCAGGGTTGGGCGGGACTTGCCCGGCCATCACGAACGACAGGTTCGGCTTGCCAGTGTCCTGGATGTAATCCTTGAGCTGACCCTGGCTCGTCAGCAAGTTGCTGAGCCCCGATTGGAGCGGTCGCCCAAATATCTTGTGCAACGACGGGTTGCGCATATCGGCGTCAATCAGAAGCACCCGCGACCCGGTCTTGAGCAAACCGAGTGCAAGCGCGAGCGACGTCGTCGACTTGCCCTCCTTCGCTTGCGCACTGGTCAGCATCACCGTTTGCGGCGTTCCATTAGGAGTCGAGAATTGGAGCGCTGTGAGGATCGAGAAATAGGCTTCGGAGAGCGGTGACCTGGGCTCGTCGAGCGCGGTCCGCACATCCATCGGCGCCGCCAATTTAGGGGTGACTCCGAGCAAAGGCACACCGAGGCGCCGCTGGAAATCCTTCGGCAGCAGTTTCGAATCCTCAAGATGATCGAGCACTACCGCGGCGGCGCAGCCGCACAGCAAGCCGAGGATCAAGCCGAGGATGAGGTTAAGCGGCAGGTTTGGTTTGAACGCTTTATTGGCCGGCATCGCCCGATCGACGATCGAGATATTGTTGGTGCCGATGCCGCCGGCGACGCCGACTTCCTTGAAGCGCTGGAGAAGCGCATCGTAAAGTGCCCGGTTAGTATCAACGTCGCGCTGGATGATGTTGTACTGGATCGACCGCCCCTCTTCACCGAGCAGCTGCGACTTCAGTGAATTGACGCGGCCCTGAATCGCGTTTTCGGCCGCCAGCGCCTGCCGGTAGCGTCCGCCGAGATCCTGAGCCACCGAGGAACTGACCCGTCCTTGTTCCCGGTCGATCTGGCGATCGAGCTCCGAAATCTGCGACCGCAACGCGACGACGGTCGGATATTCGGGTCCAAAATCGCTTTGCAGCTTGCTGAGTTGGCCGAGGAATTCAGCCCGTTGCCGGTGCAAGTCGTTCATCGTCGGATTGCTCAGGGACTGGGCGGCAATGTTGCCGCCAGTGCCCGAGCGGAATTGAGCCTCGGCTTGGGCGCGCTGGGCGCGGGCAAGGGTCAGTTGCTGGCTCAGGCTGGAAAGATCACTGGCAACGAGCGACTGCTCGGTCGCCGCCTGGCCTTCTCCGGTGCGGATTTTGATGAGTCCTTGCTGCTGCGCATATTTCACAGCCTTGCGCTCCGACTCCTCAAGCTTGACGCGCACCTGATTGAGGCGGTTTTGGAGAAACTCCCTGGCATAGGCCGCGGCCTCATAGCGGCGGGTCAAACTAGACTGTACGAAATTCTCGGCAATCGTGTTGGCGACATTGGCGGCGAGCTCGGGACTGGGCGAGTTGTAGGTGATATTGATGATACTCGACAAACGGATCGGCGTGATCACCGTATTGTCGTTGACGATTTTGGTCGCCATCGCGAAGCGCCGAACGACGGGAAGCCTGCGAATGCCTTCGACATCACCCTGGCGAAAATTGGCCAGGAACAGATAATTGTCGGCCAGGCGCAGGTCGCCGACCACCCCTTCGGACAAGGACCGGCTCTTCAGCAGCGCATATTGCGTCTGGTAGAATTCTGCGTCGAAGCGGGTCGAGCCTTCTTGCTCGACTCCTTCGATATTGAGCACCTTGGCTTCGTCGCGCGAGACCTGGACGACCACGGTCCCGGCATATTCCGGGCGAGTCAGCATCGAGATTAGTATGCCCGCGGTGACCCCGAGCGCGGTGATGGCGAGGATGATGAAGCGCCACTTGTAAAGTGTGCGTCCATAGCGGCGGAGCGCCGATTCCTCTTCGTCCCCGCCAAACGGCAACGGCGTGCCGTCATAAGTCGGCAACGCGAGCTCGCCCCCGTCGCGCGCGAGGGCCGGCAGCGAATGCGGCGTCGGGAGATATTCGTTCAAGACTGATGGACCCTTACAAAACCGGGAAGAACTGCCCGAGAATCGGGAACATGGAGCCGTAATCCCGGAAGAAACGGCGAGCCGCACTTTCGCCGACGACAACGATGTCGTTGCCATAGATTTGCGGATCGACGAGCTGACCGGCCCTGATTCCCTTCAGGCTGAACAGGGCGGCGACTTTCTTGTTCCCGACGGTCCGGAAGACGACGACATTGTTGAGGTTTGCCGCCTGGTCGGCGCCCCGCGCGGTCGCAATCGCCTGCATCAGCGTCACCGTTCCGACAATCGGGTAGTTGCCCGGCTGACGGACGGCACCATCGACGGTGAACATCTTGCTCTGAGCCTTGACGATGTTGACCGAAACCTGCGGATTTTTCAGGTAGCGCTTTCGCAACTGTGCCGAAATCGCGTCGCCGAACTCCGCCGGGGTCCTGCCCGCCGCCAGGATTGGTCCGGCCAGCGGCAGCGAGAAGTTCCCCGCCGCATCGACTTCTGCTTCCCGGGTCAGCTCAGGCGCCCCGAAGACTTCCACCCGGATGACGTCGAGCGGACTGATCCGATAGCTGCCGAGATTGACGGTCGTTGCGGATTGATCGGGCGGCGGAAGCGAATCGGTCACACTAACGGCGGTGCTGTTAACGCCAATTGTGGGATCCGACGAACAGGCGCCAAGGACAACTGAACCAAACAGTAAAATAGCTAGCTTACGCACCCTGGGCTCCCTGCTGATTGACCACGCGCGAGCGATCGTCAGCGGCTAAACACTCGAGCGGCGCTAAGTAGCCGTTCGTTCCGGAACTTCAATGTTCACGATGGTGATTAGTTGCTGCGGACTGCCGCCGATTGTTTCCAAGGCAGGCGCGCGCATGCTAGTCCCGCTATGACTTGCCAGACATTTCCGCTCCCGCCTCCGGCCTCAGCCACCGCTCGCTAAAGGGCGCCAAACGCCTTTTGGACGTCGTTCTCAGCGCGCTCCTCCTAGTTGTCTTGATGCCCGTGCTGCTATTGGTCGGATTGCTCGTCATTATGACGATCGGACGCCCGGTCCTTTTCACTCAGAAACGGCCGGGACTGGGCGGGCGAACGTTTAAATTGATCAAGTTCCGTTCGATGTCGGACGCTCGCGATGCTCAAGGTGAGCTGTTGTCCGACGCCCAGAGGCTTGGAACAGTCGGCCGCTCGCTTCGCGCCACCAGCCTCGACGAGCTTCCCGAGCTGGTCAACGTCCTGCGGGGCGATATGAGCTTGGTCGGCCCGCGGCCGCTGTTGACCGAATATCTTCCGCTCTATTCCGAAAACCAGCGGCGACGCCACGACGTTCGGCCGGGACTGACCGGGCTGGCCCAGATCAGCGGCCGCAATGCGCTTGGCTGGGAGGAGAAATTTGCATTCGATCTCCGCTATGTCGATGATTGGTCGATGGCGCTCGATTTGAAGATCCTGGCGGCGACGGCATGGCAGGTGGTGGCCCGCAAGGGCATCGGCCACGAAGACCAGCCGACCGCCCCCAGGTTCGAAGGCAATCGCAGCGATTGATGACCAGCGTGTTCGGAATATACGGAGTCGGGGGCTGTGGCCGGGGCATCATGCCCGTAGCGCGCGAGCAACTCCGCGCGACACGCCAGGCCTGGCTCGTATTCATCGACGACGCCGTCGGCGGACAGCGGGTAAACGGTCAGGATGTCCTGACGCTCGAGGCGTTCATGGAGGTGCGCGCCAGCCAGAGAAGCGTCGCCCTTGCCATCGCTTCGTCGCGGGCCAGGGAAAAGGTCGCAGAACGCTGCCTCGCGGCCGGCGCGTCCTTTTTTGAGGTGCGCGCGGCCAACGCGATCGAAATGGATGATGTCCAGATCGGGCAGGGAGCGCTGATTTCGCCGTTCGTGACCTTCACCAGCAACATCCGGATCGGCAAGCACTTCCACGCCAATCTCTATTCCTGCGTCGAGCATGATTGCGTCATTGGCGACTATGTGACCTTTGCCCCCGGTGTGCGCTGCAACGGCAACGTCTTGATTGGCGATCATGCCTACCTCGGCGCCGGCGCGCTCATTCGCCAGGGTCAGCCCGGAAGGCCGCTTAGAATCGGGGCTGGGGCCATCGTCGGCATGGGCGCGGTGGTCACTCGCGACGTTGCCGACGGGGTTACGGTCGTCGGCAATCCGGCTAGGCCGCTGCCGAGCTAAACACCTGCTCAATCGCGGCGCAGGTCCGTCGGACGTCGCCGTCGGTCAGCGTCGGATGGGTGAGGAACATCAGGCTGGTCTCCCCGAGTTCGCGAGCGACCGGAAGCCGCTTGGGAGGCCGGAGTCCGGTGCCGTCGAACGCTTTTTCGAGATAGACCTCCGAGCAGCTTCCCTGGAAAGCCGGAATATCGAGCGCGTTGAGTTCGGCGACGATCCGGTCCCTCGTCCAACCGCTCCGCAGGCCTTCGGGCCGAACATAAGCGTAAAGCCGATAGTAAGCGTGGACCATTCCATCGCGAGGCTCGGGAGTCCGGACTGCCCCATCGAAGCGGCGCAGCACCTCGCTGTACGAGACGGCGTTCGACGTCCGCCGGGCGGTCCACTCTGCCATCCTCCGCAGCTGGATCCGGCCGATCACCGCCTGCATTTCGATCATCCGGAAATTCGTCCCGAAGCTTTCGTGTAGCCAGCGATAGCCGGGCGGATGCTGGCGTTCATGAACCGCGTCCCAGCTCTTGCCATGGTCCTTGAATGCCCACATCCGCGACCACAGCGCTTCATCGTCGGTGGTCACCATGCCGCCTTCGCCGCCGGTGGTGATGATCTTGTCCTGGCAGAACGACCAGGCGCCGATCTGGCCGAAGGTGCCGACCATTCGGCCATCGACTTTGGCGCCATGCGCTTGGGCGCAATCCTCGATGACGAGTAGGCCATGCTGGTCGGCGAGAGCGCGAAGCTGAGCCATCTCGCACGGCCAGCCGGCGAGGTGCACCGGGAGTATGGCGCGAGTCCGGTTGGTGATCACGCTTTCGACGCAGTTGAGATCCAAATTTCCGCTGTCGCGATCGACGTCGGCGAAGATCGGCGTGGCGCCCGCATTCACGACGCACGAAACCGAAGCGATAAAGGTGCGAGGAGTGAGGATGACCTCGTCGCCCGCTCCAATCTCCAGCGCCTTCAACGCGAGGTCCAGTGCCACCGTGCCGTTGAACACGCCAATTGCCCGCGCCGACCCCGCCCATTCGGCATACTCTCGCTCGAACATGCGGGTCTCTTCGCCAGTCCAATAGTTGACCCGGCCGGACGCGAGCACTTGGGCGACGGCTTGCTGTTCCTCCTCGCTGTAGCTAGGCCACGGCGCGACCGAGGTATTCAGCATCCCTGGGTTTCCTCTCGTTTTGCTGCCCGCGCGATAGCCAAAGTCCCGCCACCATGCCAGAAAGCAGCGACCGACCTCCTGGAAGTCCCGGCTTCGGCCACCAGACGATCCTGCTCAACGCGTCCCACGGTTTTTCGCTAATCAACTTTCGGGGGCGACTGATCGAGCGCATGGTCGCCCTGGGTCACCAGGTCCACGTCACGGCGCCGGACTTCGAGCAAAGCCTCGACCAAGCGCTCCGCAAGATCGGGGCAGTTCCGCACGCCGTGCCGCTGGCCAACACCGGACTCAACCCGATAGCGGACCTTGGTTATTTTCGGGCGATCCGGTCGCTGCTTCGTGAGATTAACGCCGACCTCTGCGTTAGTTACACAATAAAGCCCAACATCTGGGCGTCGCTGGCGGCGCGGAGCCTCGGCATTCGCTCGGCGGCGATGGTCACCGGGCTGGGCTACGCGTTCATCGAGAATCGCGGCCTCAAGCAAAAATTGGTCGGACTGGCCTCGCGCGCTCTCTACCGGACCGCCACGGCCGGCAATCAGGTCGTGGTTTTCCAAAATCCCGACGACCAAGCGGATTTCATTGCTGCCGGCTGCCTTGCCGACGCCACCAAGGCGCGAATGACCAACGGTTCGGGTGTCGACCTCGCTTTTTACTCGCCGAGCCAGCTTCCCGACCAGCTAATTATCCTGATGGTCGCGCGCTTGCTCGGCAATAAGGGTGTCCGCGAATATGCGGCGGCCGCGATGGGGATACTTGCGCTCCGGCAGGATGCCCGGTTCCTCCTCGCTGGCCATGTGGGCGGGGGCCCAGATCGGATCGGTCCTGCAGAGCTCGCCAGCTGGATCAGCGGCGGCGTCGAATATCTCGGCGGCCTCGACGATGTTCGCCCGGCGATCCGCGGGTCGAGCATCTTTGTCCTGCCCTCTTATCGCGAGGGGACTCCTCGAGCGGTTTTGGAGGCAATGGCGATGGGCCGGCCGATCGTCACGACGGATGTGGCCGGCTGCCGGGAAACCGTCGTCGACGGCAAGAACGGCTTGCTGGTGCCCGCGCGCGATTCCGAAGCGTTGGGCCAGGCGATGGAGCAATTGATCGACAATCCGCGACTGCGCGCTGAAATGGGTGCCCGAAGCCTGGAACTTTGCCGCTCGAAATATGATGTCGACCGGGTGAATTCGGTTTTGCTCGACCACCTTGGCCTTGCTTGATGCGTCTGTTGTTCGTCCACGACCACCGCTTCTACCGCGACGAAGCTGGCGCGGTGTACACCTCCGGCTCACTGCCGGCCGAGATTTGGGACCGCTATTTGGCGCATTTCGATACCGTCCACGTCGTTGGACGTGACAGCGGCCCGCTTCCCGTGGATGCGAACTACGCGCGCTCGAGCCATGCTGGGGTCACGTTCGATCTGATTCCTAGCGGCGGTTATGGCCAGCTGGTCATCGGCTCGACGGCATTGCACGATCGAGTCCGCACAAATGTCGAGCCATGCGACGCCGCAATCGTTCGCCTCCCCAGCGAACTCGGTTTCCTGGCCGCTTCGGCCTGCCGCAAGGCGGCCAAGCCCTATGCCGTCGAGATGGTCGGCTGCGCCTGGGACGCAATGCGCAACCATGGCTCCTGGTCGGCGTGGCTCTACGCGCCCCTGTTCTTCCAGCGCACGCGCCGTGCGCTGCGCCAATCGCCGCTGACCCTGTACGTAACCTCGCGCTGGCTGCAGCAGCGCTACCCGACCGGCGGTAAGGCCTATGGCGCGTCGGACGTCGCAATCGAGCCTATGAACAACGCTCAATTGGAGTCGCGCAAGGGCCGACTTCGAAAGGTTACCGAAGGCTCGCCGCCGGAGCTCGGAACCGTCGCCAGTCTGCGCATCAAGTCAAAGGGCATCCAGACAGCGCTGGCGGCGCTGGAAGCGCTGCGAAAGCAGGGACTCGACCTTCGCTACCGCGTACTCGGCGGCGGCGATCCGGCACCGTGGATTGCGCTCGCCGAGCAACATGGCGTTGCCGACTTGGTTTCGTTCGATGGCGTTCGGCCAGCGGGCGAAGGGGTTCGTCAGTGGCTCGACTCGATCGACATCCATTTGCAGCCCAGCTTCCAGGAAGGACTGCCGCGTGCGACCGTCGAAGCTATGGCGCGCGGCGCCGCTTGCATCGGCTCGACCTGCGGCGGCATTCCGGAGTTGCTTCCTGCTGATCGCCTGCACCAACCAGGGGACGTTGCCGCTCTCGCCCGGCGAATCCGAAGGCTTGCAACGAACCCGGACGCCCTCTCGGAAGCCAGTGCCCGCGACCTCGAAATGTCGAGCGCATTCCGGCCCGAGCGATTGGCCGAGACCCGCGCGCAATTCCTCGGCGAGTTGCGCGCCGCTGCGGGCAAAGTGGCCTGATGTTGGGGATCAGCCGGCGCGAATTGCTGCAAGGCGGGGTCGCAGCGGCCGGCGTTTGTGCTGCGGGCGCCGTCGCGAGATCGCCCGCGGCCTCAAGCCCGGTCGTTTCAGTCCGCGACTTCGGAGCCGTCGCCGCGCCCGGCCGAGACAATAGCAAAGCCATTCAGCGCGCTATCGATAGCGTTGCGGTTCGCGGCGGCGGGGTTGTCGTAATTCCCGAAGTCTATGAGTGCGGAACGCTCGCCGTATCCGGCGACGGCGTAACCATCCGCGGCGAGGGTGGGTGGCTCGTCAACGGCCGGGTTTCCATTCTTGAAGGGCGTCAGGAATGCCGGATCGAGAATCTCGGAATCATTGATCGTCGCGGCAACCCGAACAGCTATGCGCTCGACATCGCCGGCCGCAATTGCACCTTTAGCAATGTGACCTTGGTCAAGGATCCCATCGCCGGCGGCTACCAGATGTATCTACGGCAGCCTTCGTCTCACTGCACTTTCACCAACCTCCGGCTCAAGGGCTCGAACGGGACCATGATCGCCGGCCACGACCACCTATTCGAGAAGTTCGAATTCGAATCGACCATGTCGAACCGCGTCGGCGGCGACGACGCTTTCGCCATCAAGGCGCTTGGCAAACCGACCTACAATATCACCATCCGCGACGGCGTCGCTCGCGGATATTCGGCAATCGCCTCGTTCGGGTCGGAAATCGGCACATCGGGCCGCTCGTCCAATTATGAAGCCTTCGTCCGCAATGTCAGCATCAGCGACATCCAGGCCGATCGCTGCAGCTCGCTGCTGTTCTTCAAGCCGGGGGCGCTGATCTACGATTGGCGCAACGGCCTGATCGACGGCGTCCGCCTCGATCGGCTGCGGCTGACCGACGAACGCGGCGAGCGTTTCATGTCCGGAATCCGAATGATCGCCGCGCGCGGCGCAATCATCCGCAACGTCGTCGGGCGGGAGATCGAGATCCGCGCCCGAGCGAAGAATCAGGGCGTTCAGCAGACCGCCGCGATCGACCTGGTCTTGTTTGACGAAGGCGCTGCGTCGAGCTTTGAGGCCATCGACCTGCAGATGACCTTTGCCGATCCCTATGACGGAGAGGATCATGGGACCGATGTGCCAGGATTTCCGATCGATCACATCGTCCGGATCGAGAAAAACAACCCTGGCAAAGGCAGCATGAGCGGCGTCAGCATCGATATCGTCGGGCGTGGTACGCGCTTTGGCGGAGTGTTCATCGGCGAAGGCCTCGACGACGCGGTGACGCTTCGGCGTGCTCTCCTGACACGCGTGGGCCTTCACCCGCCGGCCTCCGCCGGCGGTGGCGGCATCTGGAGCGAGTCGCGGATTGCGCTAGGCGAGATTTCCGTCGACTCGCCGGTGCTTCCGCGCTTCGGCGGCCGCGCGCTGCAGGGCAGAGCCGATTAAATCACTTCGTCCGTGGAGCCTGAGTTGCAGCCTCGCTCGGGCCCTCGACATAGGGCCATCCATCGCGCCACTTAATCTGGTCGATCAGCATGATGCGCCGGGTGTTCAGTTCGTCGCTCGGCAGGGCGCGCGGACGGCGAACGTCGACCGCGTGATAGACCATCCAGTCACTGCCGCGCGCGTCGGTGATGATTGCGTTGTGCCCCGGCGCTAGCCACTTGCCGCGCGCTTCGAGGATGACCGGATTGGGCGCCAGCTTCTCGAACGGCCCAGTGGCACTCCGTGAGCGGGCGACCATCACCGCATAATGGGCCTTGGGGCCGCAGCAATTATTGCCCGAATAGAAGAGGTAGTAAAATTCGCCGCGGCGAATCACCCAACTGCCTTCGACCAGCTCCTGATAGTGTGCCGGATCGTTCTTGATCACTGGCATCAGGTCAGTCGGCGCGCTTCCTCTCGCGAACGACATGAAGTCGGCCGACAGTTCCTGCACCTTGAGCGGCTGGAAGCCGGAGCCCCAGTAAAGCCAATGCTTGCCGGTTGCCGGGTCGTCGAACGCCATCGGGTCGATATTGACGAAGCCGTCACCACATTTGAGCGGGCTGCCCTTGTCGACGAACGGTCCGAGCGGGCCGCCCGCCGTCGCAACGCCGAGGCACAGGCCGCGCTTGTCATCCTTCAGCGCGGCGTCGGGTTTGGCCGAATAATACATGTAGTAAGTATCGCCGTGGCGCGAGACGTGCGGCGCCCAGAAGTCCTGGGTTTTCGACGCCCAGCCGGGCTTGTCCGGCAGCGCATCGCCGAGTTGCTCCCACCGCACCAGGTCGCGCGATCGCGCCAGCTGGATATTGATCCATTTGTCGCCGGGCTTCGACTGCGTTGCGTAGGCGTAATAAAAGCCGTCGGGCGCCTTGATCAGCGCCGGATCCGGGAAGTCGGCGTCGATCACCGCGTTGGTAAAGCTCGTCGGTCCACGTGCCGGACCCGACAGGGAGGTGCAGCCTGCCATCGCCAATGCGGCCACGGCGATCAGCTTGAATGGGGCGGCGTTCATGTCGAGTGTCATAAGCGGCGCGGACGCTAACCGGAAGGGCTTCTCATAACTCAACCACACACCTATTCGCCCCGACGAATGGACAATAGCCAACCTTTGTCATTCGAAATCGACGCCACCGAAACGGGGGAGGGCGCGCGTGTCGACGTGCGTGCGTCCAACGGCACTTCGGGGACCTACACGATCGCCGGCCATGATCAGCAGCATGCCGCCGACTTTTTCGCTTCGCTGGCCGACGATTTCGGAACCGGCCTGCCGCACATCGCCGCCGGTGAGGCCGAATATCCGTCGAGCGCGACCCGCTGGACGCCGCTGCTGACCGAAAATATCTCGCCGACCATCCTGTGCGGCTACGGCGACCCGGCGGTGCTCAAGACCGACGACGGTTATTATCTGGTGGCGACGTCCAACGACGCCCCGGATGCCTTTCCCATCCTCCATTCCGATGATTTGGAAAGCTGGCAGCACCGCGGCTTTGCCTTCCCGCAAGCCGAGGAGCCGGTGTGGGCGGCCAAGGGCATCAAAGTTGCCGATTTCTGGGCTCCGGAAATGGCCCGCGCCGGCGACGAATACTGGCTTTGCTTTACCGCGCGGCAGGCTTCGAACGCGCTTGCCATTGGCCTCGCCAAGAGCTCGCGCCCCGAGGGTCCGTGGACCGACATAGGCCGGCCCCTGCTGACAGGGCGCCCGGTTAACACCAGCGGCGCCGTCGGCGCCCCACTGAGCGGCGGCGTCATTGACGCGCACATCTTTATCGACGCCAACAGCGACCGCTATTTGTTCTGGAAAGACGACAGCAACGGCGTCTGGCCGCGGCCGCTGGCCGGCTTGTTGCACGACAAACCGGAACTGATCGAGCGCGTTTTCGAAAGCGAGCAAGACCGCCGCACCGCCGCCTTTGCCGCAGCCATCGTCAGCTGGGCCAACGGGCGCCGGCCAATGGAGCGCTTCTTTCTGATGCAGCCCTTCATCGCCGCTGTCCTCAACAATTGGGACAGGGTCAGGCGGGCGCTGGCCGACGACGCCCTTGCCCCCGATATTCTGAATGCAATGACGACACCGGTATGGGCGCAGCGGTTGGCGGACGACGGCACGTCTTTCATTGGCAAACCGACGCAAGTGCTGACCAATGACCAGCCGTGGGAAGGGCACCTCATCGAGGGCCCGTTTGTGACTCTTCAGCGGGGCCGATACTGGCTGTTTTACGCTGGCAATGACTTCGGCAGCCCGGCCTATGGAATTGGCGTCGCGCTCGCCGATCATCCCTTCGGTCCATACGTCAAGCAGGCCGAGCCATTGCTCAGATCGACCCGGGAATGGACCGCGCCGGGTCACGCGTCGGTTGCCCCCGGCCTCGACGGGCAACCGCAATTGTTCTTCCACGCATTTCATCCCGGCACCGGCGGCTACAACACCTTTCGCGCGTTGCTCACTGTTCCGTTGCACTTTACCCAAGGCGAAGTCACAATTGGCGAGCCGATATGCTAGGGTCCGCTAGTTCAATCCGCATCGAGAGGATTCCCGCGATGCCAGCGCTGCATAAAATTCGCCGCTTCGCCGTCATCGGCCTCGCATTTCTGTGCACGGCTGCGACTGCTGAGCTGGCTTTCGTGCCGGTCTACAAAGAGAATTTTCCCGATGCCTTTGTCACCAGGAATGGTGCCGAGTTCATCGCCTATGCGACCAACGACGGTATTAACCTGCCGATGCTGGTCTCGCGCGACCTCGTTCATTGGGCGCCGGTCGGAGATCCGGCGAACCCGGGCAAGCGCCTCGACGGCATGCCGCGGCTCGCCTCGTGGGTGAAAGAAGGCCTGACCTGGGCGCCCGAAGTGATGCAGGTCGGCAAGGAGTGGCTGCTCTATTACACGGCCCGCGACGCCAAGGGGAACCGCCAGTGCATCGGCGTTGCCCGGGCGACCAATCCGAGAGGCCCCTTCAGCGACTCGACGGCGCGGCCGATGGTCTGTCAGTCGGACCTTGGTGGAAGCATCGACGCCAGCCCGTTCCGAGACGGCGACGGCAAGCTTTATCTCTACTTCAAAAACGACGGCAATGCGGTCCGCAAGCGCTCGTCGATCTGGGCCCAGCCCATGGCGCCGGACGGCTTGTCGGTCACCGGCGCGCCGGTTGAGCTGATCCACGACGACAAGGAATGGGAGCAGCGGCTGGTCGAAGCGCCAACCATGGTTCGCTCGCCGCTTGGCTATGAGCTGTTCTTCTCGGCGGCTTATTTCGGCTGGAACGACGACCAACGTCTGTCGCCTTATGGAATGGGTTACGCCGCCTGCACCGGGCCGCTTGGGCCGTGCAAAAAGTCGGCCGATAACCCGATTCTGCACAGTTACCGCGATTCGTCGGCGGGCTGTCTCAGCGGACCAGGTCACCAGAGCATCTTTCAGGTTGGCGCTCGCACCTTCATGAGCTTCCACGCGTGGCAGGCGTCCAAGGGCTGCCGCAAGTCAGCCGACAAGCGCGAGCTCTATGTCGCGCCGATCTTCTGGAAAGACGGCAAGCCGCAGATCGCGCCGAGCCTTCGCTAGGGCCTAAACCGCCGGGCAAGCCTGGTCGATGAACTCCGCATGCGCCGGCATATGTTCGGCCATGCTGCGATAGCTTTCGCGCATCTTGTCGAGCGCATCGGCGAACATCCCCTCGTCGATTGCGTTCGCTGCCGGTTCCTGTTCCTCGGGCACGATCCCCTGGCCGAGCAGCACCGCGACCCAGCTCGGCGTGCCGAACAGCTCGCGGCCCTCGCGGAACAGGCGGCCTTTCGAGCGCCACAGCTCAAGCTTCGTCTCGAGGCTGTCTGGCACATCCATGGTTCGGCAATAATTCCAGAAATCCGAATCGTCGCGCCGCGTCGATTTGTAGTGAAGGATGACGAAGTCGCGGACGTCCTCGAACACGTCACGCATCTGCCGATTATATTCCTCGCGCTCGACAGCGTCGAAGCGCCGGTCGGGAAACAGAGCGAGCAGCTTGGCGATGCCGCTTTGGACGAGGTGGATGCTGGTCGATTCGAGCGGTTCGACAAAGCCACTCGACAGGCCGAGCGACACGACATTGGCGTTCCACGCGAGGCGGCGTCGGCCGGCAGTGAAGGCAAGGTGCCGCGGCTCCAGCAGCGTCTCGCCTTCGAGATTGGCAATCAGCAGCGCCTCGGCTTCCTCCCGGGACAAATGCGCGCTCGAATAGACCAGGCCATTGCCCATCCGATGCTGCAGCGGAATGCGCCACTGCCACCCGCTGGCGTGTGCGGTGGAGCGGGTAAAGGGCTCGGGCGGGCCGGCGAGGGCGGTCGGCACCGCCACGGCGCGGTCGCAGGGCAGCCAGCGGCTCCAGTCGTCGTAGCCGGTGCCAAGCTTCTCCTCGATCAGCAGGCCACGGAACCCCGAGCAGTCGATGAATAGCTCGCCATCGATTTCTCGGCCGTCGGCCAGCGTTACCGAGTGGACGTGGCCACTGTCGCCCGCCAACGTCACGTCTACGATTTTGCCCTCGACACGCCGCACGCCGCCGCGTGTCGCATGCGAGCGCAGGAACTGGGCATAGAGGCTGGCGTCGAAATGGAACGCGTAGGCGAGCTGCGACAGCGGCAGCGCCGCATCAGAGCCGGGTCTCGCAAACCGCCCGAGCGCGGCCGCCGCACCGCTCATTGACCATTCCCGGATATCGGGAAGCGCCCGCCGCTTGGCTTCGCGCAAATACAGCTGATGGAAATGGACGCCGCGAAAGTCCTGGCCGTGCGGGCCGAACGGATGGAAGTAACGCTCCCCGAGCGCGCCCCAATCGACGAATTCGATGCCAAGCTTGAACGTTCCCTGCGACGCGGCGAGGAATTCGTCCTCGGCAATTCCGACCATATTGTTGAAGGCAACAAGCGGCGGAATCGTCGCTTCACCAACTCCGACGGTGCCGATCTCGTCGGACTCGATGAGGACGATCTCGACGCGTTTGTCGAGCAGCGCCGAGGAAGCCGCTGCGGCCATCCAGCCGGCCGTGCCGCCGCCGACAATGACGATCTTGCCGATGGCGTGGTCGCTCATCTCAGCATCCTGCACGCGCCGGCGGTTCAGGCAAGCGGTAAGCCCGGGAGCGCCTGGCTCCCCGGCTTACCGTGCACAGCTAAGCTCCTAGCCGCGTTCGCCCGATGGCGGCGGCGGCGGCGGCGGCGGGGGCGGCGGCGCCGGCTGCTCGATTACCGGAGCGGGCTCTACGACCGGCGGCGGCGGCGCCTCGACCACCGGAACTGCGGCAGCCCGAGGCCGGCCGCCAAAGCGGAAGCGGATGCCGCCCGTCATGACCGATTCGTTGTACCGCACGACCAACGGGAAGACTTCCCGTGATGTAGGCTGTCCCGCGGCATAGTTGACGCGCACAATGTCCGATCGGAACGGGATGTTCAAAATGTTAGTCCAGTCGAAGAACACCGTGAAGTTGTCGTTGACTCTATAATTGCTCGACCAATCGAGCCTGCCGGAGCTACGGCCGCGCCCTTGCAGCGTGAAGAAACCATCGCGCGGATCGAGCCCGCCCTCTGGGTAGCTGGTGCGGTGGTTATAGGAGAGCCTCGCGGTCAGCGGACCCCGCTCATACATGCCGACGAGATTGAACGTCCATTTGGAAACATCCGGTACGCGCGTCCGGATCACCGTAGCATTGGGTATTCCGGGGCCAGGGACGCACGTTTCGACATTTGCCGGGCAGAACAGCGGCAAGTCTAGCTTGGCATCGATGTACGTGGCGTTTGCTTGGGCACCGAAAGCACGGGCCCACTCCGGCATGAAGTCCCAATCGAAGAAAGTGCTCACCTGTGCCTCAAGACCTTGGATACGGGCCTTGTTGGTGTTCACCGGCCCGGTCACGCGGATCGGCAGCCCGGTGGCAGCGTCAGGATCGGGGAACTGCACAGTGCGGTTAACGATGAAGCCTTTCATGTCCCGTCGGAAGAGCGCGACCGAAGCAAAGCCGGTCGGCGAAAAGTAATACTCAAGGCTTGCGTCGTAATTATTGGACCGAAGCGGGTCGAGAAACGGATTTCCGCCTCCGCCGCCGATGAAGCAGTTCGCGTTCGTCGTGTCGAAACAAGGCGGCTGGCCAAGGACTAGGGCCGGATTGAGCTGCTCGAAAAGTGGACGTGTGATCGTTTTCGTAGCTGCCAAGCGCAGCTTCACTTCCGAGCTGATGTGAACGTTCAAGTTCAGGTTCGGCAGCCAGTTCGTGTACTTGTTGCTGACATTGACCGGTTCGACTGGGGCGGGCGGCTGACTGCGGAATCCGCTGACCTTGTCCTTGGTCTGTACAACTCGGAGGCCGAGCACGCCGTCGATCGGCACTGATCCCTGGAAGTCGAAATTGAGCTGAGCGTAACCGGCCAGCGTCTTCTCGTTGATATCGAAGTTGCGCGCCGGAACTGGAATGGGAGGATTGGTATCGTTGTTCTGGGAGCGGTTTGGATTGCCATCGAGTGGGATGCCGCGGCTGATGTTGAATTGCCTAAGCGCCTCAATGTTCGACCAGACGCTGTCAAACGTCGGCGCGAGCCAGGTGATCGGTGACGGTCGGTGGTCGTCGCCGCGAAAAGCCGAGTGGAACAGTTGATAATCCAATGGCACTTGGCTGATCGGGATATTGAATCGGCCTTGGTCGTTCGCGTCCCAATAGCGCTCGCCGTCGCTTCGGCTGGCATCGCGCGTCACATAGCGGACGCCTGCTTGAATCTTCGGCAACCAGTCGAAGCCGGACTGATATTCACCGTCGAGCCGGGCCTGCCAATCGTCGCCTTTGGCGACCAGGTAGCGCTCAAAGAAGCCGCGGTAATTATATAGTGCGGGGTTGCTAAAATCGAGGCCATTGACAGTGAACGTCGGCCCGCTTCCGCCCGGACGCCCGGTAAACCAATCGACCGAATAATTATTGGTGTTGATGTAGAAATCGACGCTTTCGGCACGAAGTTTGAAGGTGCTGTCGGTGCGGGCAAGGTCGCCAGAAATGACCAAGGGTCCGGCGTCATAACGGCCACCCACCGCGAACTGATAGGTATCCGTATGACGCTTGGTTGCGCCCTGGAAGCCGTCTGCCGAACTGCGTCCGCAGCACGACCGCGGCCCAGTCACGGTACCGCTGATTATGTTGTTCGTTCCTTCCTGGAACACGATGTTGCTGTAGGATGCGCCGCCCCATAATGGTTGCGACCACAGCCGGTCGGTCGATTCTTCGCGATACCCCTGCCACAGCCCCTCGGCGTAGAACTCGAGGTCTGCATTCGGGCGCCATTGCAGCGCACCGTTGATCGAAGGACGCCAACGGTCGGCTTCAGCGTAGCGAATTTCGGGCCAATCGGGCGAACGGCCACCGGCCAGGTCGGCGATGAAGAAGCCGTGGCGACGGATCGAATCCTGATAGTGCAGGCGCGTGTAGGAGAAGTTGACCAGCGCGCCGATTTCGCCTCCGCCGGCCTGCCAGCGGTTGCTGATCAGGAACTGCGCATTCGGCTTCAAATCTTGCGATTGCTTCGGGTAGTTGGCCCAGATCGAGCCGGCGACTTCCAGGCCGGCAAAATCGAACGGTCGGCGTGACCGAACGTTGATAAGTCCGGCAAGGCCCGGTTCGACGAGGTTTGCCGTGGAGGTCTTGAACGCCTCAACAGCGGAGATTGCGCCCGCCGGGAAATCCTGCAGTGCGACCGACCGCGTCTCCGCGGTAAAGATCTCGCGGCCGTTATAAGTCGTCGTGTAATAGCTTCCATCGAGGCCGCGCAGCAGCACTCGGCTCGCTTCGCCGCCGTTGCGCTCGACCTGCACGCCGGGGATGCGCGCGGCAGTATCGGACACAGTGATGTCGGGCAGCTTGCCGATGTCCTCAGCGACGACCG
>JBDSXT010000012.1:0-6018 GCA_039925985.1 Sphingomicrobium sp. | reverse complement strand
ACCGGGCAGGCGAATTTCTCGGAGAAAGTGATGCGGCCCTGCGCGGTGTAGTCGAGCTTCATGCCGGACTGGGCGCTGCTGTCCTCCTCGGCGGGCGGATCGGCGGGGTCGAGATAGGCCAGTCCCTCAGCCAATTTCAGCGCGGTTTCGAAACTGTCGGCCAGGCGCGCCTCGATCCCTTCGCGGATGACGATGCGATCGACGACGACTTCGAGGTCGTGGACGTATTTCTTGTCGAGCGCCGGCGCCGCCTCGATGTCGTGGAATTCGCCGTCGATGCGGACTCGGGTGAAGCCGGCCTTCTGCCACTCGGCGAGCTCCTTGCGATACTCGCCCTTGCGGCCGCGGACGACGGGCGCGAGTAGGTAGTGCCGGGAGCCCTCGGGCAGGGCCATCGTCCGGTCGACCATTTGCGACACAGTCTGGGCGCTGATCGGCAGGCCGGTGGTTGGTGAGTAAGGAATGCCGACGCGGGCCCACAGAAGGCGCATGTAATCGTAGATTTCGGTGACCGTCGCGACCGTCGAGCGCGGGTTGCGGCTGGTCGTCTTCTGCTCGATCGAGATGGCGGGAGACAGGCCGTCGATATGTTCGACATCGGGCTTCTGCATCATCTCGAGGAATTGGCGCGCATAGGCCGACAGGCTCTCGACGTAGCGGCGCTGCCCTTCCGCGTAGATGGTGTCGAAGGCGAGGCTCGACTTGCCCGATCCCGACAGGCCGGTGATGACCGTCAGGCTCTCGCGCGGGATCTCGACGTTGACGCCCTTGAGATTATGTTCGCGCGCCCCGCGGACGCTGATGTGAGTCAACATATCGGTGCTTTTGTTCCAGCTATGTTCTGATTAGGCAAGCCGCGCGCGAAGGTCAACGCGGTGCAGTCGAGATGGGTGCTCGATGGCCGCCCTGCAACCGCCCGCTGCCGCCGCGGCGGCTTATTTGACGCAGTGGAATTCGGGGACCGGCCGGACGCTGACCGAGGCCGTGCCCTGGTTGTTGGCATAAAGCCGTCCGGAGAGCAGCGGCGCAGCATCGTTGACGCTCAGGTACAGATGCCCGTCTCGCCTTGGGCAAAATCGCGCAAGATAGACGTTTGTTTGTGCCTGCCGCTCGAGCTTCGGCACGCGGATGTCGATCGGCCGACCAAAGATCGGCGCGATCAGGCCGCGCATGATATTGTCGATGTGATGGGTTCGGACCTCGGTGATCGGCCGCAGCCAGTTGGCGGCCGTGACGCGCTTCAGCGGCGTGAACAGCATCATGCGGCGGGGAGGCGCGGTGATGCCGGTGTCAGGGGCCGCCGGGAGGCCGCGATCGGTCCACGGCTGGTCGACTTCGATCTTAAGCTCATAGACGGTGTTCCTCTTCACGTTCACGCCAAGGTCGGCGCACGGGCTAGAGGTCGCGAAAGGCACGTGATCGACTGCGGGTTGGCCGGCATCATCCTGCCGGTCGGTACAGAAGGTGTGGCGAGGCTCGACCACGGCGTAGAGCGTCTGGGTGACCACCACCACCGCCGCATAGGCGAGGGCGAGCAAAATCGCCCAGCCGCAAATCGCCGGCAAAATGCGCCATTTGAGGAGGAAGAACAGGCGCTGGTAGGGAGCGCTTTCCCGGATGCTGCGCAATTTTGATCGCGGCACCTGCGGCGGCAGCGTTCCGCCAAGATATTGCCGCCAGACATGCCGCACGGCATCGCGGAAGCGGCGCTCGCTGCGTTTGCCGAGCATGACCAGGACCGCGATGAGCGCGACCAGCGCCATGACCAGGACCGGTTTCTCGGCCCAGGGCGTCAGGAAGTTCCGGAAGGTTTGCGGCACGAAGAACAAGCTCATGTCGAGCATCGGCTGGGCGAAGCAGCGCTCGTCGCTGCACAAGTCCTCGACCCAGTCGAGCTGCTGCAGGAAGGGCAGGGCGACCAGGATCAAGGTGACGCCGACGGTCAGGAAATAGCGGAGGCGCCGACGCCAGGCGAGGTTCCAGGCATATTCCTGATGATCTTCGCGCAATTGGTTGGTCGGCTGCACGGCGGTGAGGATGGCGCGGTTGGCGATGGTCAGCGCCGGCTTCGCCAGCGGCCCCGAAGCCGGGACGATGGCGAAGTTCGCGGGAAGCGCCGCAGGAGCGTAATTGTCGATGCCCGACATGATCCGCGCGAACACGCTTTCGTGGACGCAGACATGCTTGAGCAGACCGTGTTGGGGCATGTCGCGGCTGATCTCGGGATCGCGCAAAGACAGCGTCTTGACACTCGGCGGGTGCATCATCGCCGCGATCTTGCGCGGCTGGTAACGATAATAGGCGCCGACCCCGCTGCGCGAATCGTGGAGTGGCCCAAAGGGGTTCGCCAGATCCTTGGCGCGCTGGACGAAGTTCGGAAGGAAATCGACGTCAGGCGCGGCGGGGTTGGGCGACAGCTCGTCCATCATCCACAGCAGGGAGATGTAGCTGAGGCTCTCGTCCGGATAGCCGCCGCCAACGTCGCTATGGACGCCGGTGAACCAGACTTGCTTGAGCCGGTCGGCCGTTACCGCGCCCTGTGCGATCAACAGGTCCTCGCGATATTCGTCCCACAGCAGCGGTTGAAAGGCGTCGCGTTCGTCGTCGAGCGCGAGCGCATGGCGGGCCTTTCGGACCTTGGTCGACAGGCCGTAATGCGGCATCGTCAACGGCCACACCCAGTCGTCGATGCCGCGAGTGAATTCGGCGAAGGGCCCGCCATAAGCGGCGACCGTGTCCCATACACCGACAAACTCGATGTCGCTGTCGAGCCGATGAGTGTCCCGGTAAAGGGTTTGCCCCATGCCACGGCGGTAGCCGCCGATCACGGCGTCGCGGATCGTCCTGAAAATTCGCGCGAAAAAGCGCGCGACCGCGCGATTAGGCCACAGCGCCGAGCAAAAGGCGCGATAGGCGTCGCGGATCTGGTAGGACAAAGCCGTGTCGCCAGTCTGCTGGACGATCCCTTGGGAGACGATCAGCCCGACCAGCAAGCGAATGGTAAAGGCGCCCCGGCTGAAGCCGAAGACGTAGATGCGATCGTTGGGCTGGTAGTTGCGGCACAGGAATCCGTAAAGGCGAAGGACGTTGGCCTTGAGCCCGAAGCCGAAGATGCCGCCAAGTAACGCCAGCGGGCGGAAGTTCGAGGTTCCGACGCCATTGTCGTAATAGCCGATCTGGACGTGATTGCCGGGGCTGGCGAGGCCCAAATTGACCGCTTCGTACATTCGCCAGACGTTGGTCTTGAACAGCTTGGCGCTGCTGTTGCCAGTCCCGTCGGCGAACAGGAAAATGGACTTTCCGCGCTTGGTCTGAGCTTCCGACGATGGCGCTTCCGACCCTGCGGGGGCGAGCTTGAACGCCGGTTTCGGCTTGCCTTTCGGCAAAGTCTTCTTGGTCGCGGCCATGGACCCCCCATCCGCCAGAAGCGGATCCGCAGACTCGGCGCCGGCATTTGGAACCCTTTCGCGGGCTTTCGTCAAGTGCGGACGGATCAGGCCAGCGAGTAGTCCGCGACGGCTTCGTAATGCGGACCGTGACGGGAGAGGTGGCTTTCGATGAGGGTGAAGCCGGTCACCGCGAACGGCAGCGAGGCGAGCGCGCGGTTGCGTTCGAGGAAGGCCGGCGCGGCGGCAGCGCCGGCGCGGTTGAAGCGGGCCAGCGTGATGTGCGGATGGAACGCGCGGTGCTCGGGCTCGAGGCCGGCGGCGACGCAGGCGCGCTCGACCTTAGCGGCGAGCGCGGCGACGGCGTCGCGTGGCTGGACCCCGGCCCACAGCGCGCCGCCACTGCGCCGCTCGAACAGGCCGACGCCACTGATGCCCAGCTCGAAGGGGGCCGAGCGGAGGCCTGACAGGGCCAGCGCGATGTCGTCCGCCAATGGCCGCTCAACCTCGCCGATGAAGCGCAGGGTCAAATGCAATTGCTCGTCGCCGACCCAGCGCAGCTCGGGCGAGTCGGCCATCGCGTCGATCAATAGGTCGCGGATGGCCTCGGGCGGGCGGATAGCGACGAACAGCCGGTGCATGGATTTGTTTTAGCGCAATGTCGCCAAGGGGAGGAAAGCCGATGTTTAAAAAGCATCCCGTCTGTTACCTTGGCCAATCGCAATCCTTGGTCTGGCGAGGTGGAAATGAAACTCTCGATGCGCTTCGCCCTCGCCTGGTCGGCACTGGCGATGAGCGGCCCGTCCCCGGCGCAATCGCCCGCCGAGAGCCCGATCGGCAACTGGATTCTCGAGCGTTCGCCGGCGCAATGCGTCATTTCGCGCCAGTACGGGCCGAGCGGAGCGCCAGTGACGCTTGGGTTCAAGGCACCGCCGCTGGGCGACGCCGTCCAGATGGTCATCGTCCGGGCCGAGCGTCGCACCGCTGTCGAGCAAAGCAATGCGACGATCACGATCGGCCAGAAGAGTGTTTCGACGACGGCCTTGGCCTACCCCCTGGGCGAGCACCGCCGCCGGGCGGCGTACCTCCTCAACCTGGCCGGCCAGCAGTCCACCGACCTGCGCAAGGTGAGCGAAATCAAGGTCAAGGTGGAGGGGCCCATCAACCGGCAATTTGAGCTTGGGCCGATGTCCGGCGCGTGGAAGCAGCTGGACGATTGTTTGGAGCCCTGCGGGAGACTTGGAACATCGGCGACGGGAAACTCGCTTCGTCGGCTCGGCCGATTTTCCCGCTGGGGCAGCTGTTCCACTCCGAGGACTATCCAGTGAGGGCCGTGCTGGACGATCAAAGCGGGACGACCGATGTCATTCTGCTGATCGATGAAAGCGGAGCGGTGAAGGACTGCACGCTTACCTCGACCAGCGGAGTGGCAGTGCTCGATTCACGAACCTGCGGCATGATTTTGAGTGGCGGCAAGTTCGCGCCCGCGACGTTGGGCGACGGCCAGCCGGCTAAGAGTGTCTATGAGCAGCGGATCACGTGGCGGATCGTCGGGTAGGGGCCTAGCCCTTGCGGTGCTTGCGGATTGCCGCGGGTGACGAACAAGCGGTGCACGGTCCGCTGATGCCAGCTTCGGCTCTGTCGAGCGGCGGTGTCGGCGCGGCCTTCGTCGACGAACGACCAAAGCCGACCGCCAACCGACGAACGGACTTGGTCGATGCGGGCGGCGAGCCGGTCGAAAGTGGCGCGCGCAAGGACGCACGATCGAGCATTAGGCGGCGGTCACCAATGGGAGGGACCCAATGTCCATAATGATTTTCGCCTTGAGCCTCGCCACCGCCGCCAGCCCGGCCGCCTCGAATCCGCCGCGGGTCGCTCGCCCCGCCGCCGACCAGGTCGCACAAGCGAAGCGCACGACGACCGCGCCGGAGCGCAAATATTGCATTAGCTATGAGGGCATCACGGGGAGCCGGATGAGGGGCGGCAAAGTCTGCCGGACCAAGGCCCAGTGGCTGCGCCAAGACGTCGACATCGACCATCCTGCCAAGGAGATCTGAGGCCGGCGGCACTGCGCCAGGCCGCACTGTAAGTCGGGCCGCCCGAGCTTCCCTGCGAGGTCCCGCCAGCTATGCTGGGGTTTTGCAGGAGAGACGCGATATGGGTTGGCTGATCGGGCGCGCGCAAGCGGTTTCGGATCCCGCGGCGGCGAGGCGCAAGGCGCTCGACAAGCTGCGCAACTGCGCCCAGCTCGACGACCCCGAGAGCCTGGTCGTGCCGATCCTGATCGACGCGCTGCTGCTCGTCGAATCCTACCGCGGCGCGCGCCATCAGATCACTTTCTTGCCCGAGCTTACCGAGAGCATCGACGCCCTGCTTCGCGAACTGACGATCATCGAAAAGACGCAGGCCTGGGCCGACGCCTGAGCCGGGCCACGCGATATCTCCGCCCGGCCGATCCGAGCCGTCGCGGTCGCCATGTCGTGTTTCTCTTGAAGTCGGCTCGGCCATCCACGATATATCTGCGGTGTGAAGGGCCTTTCGCCCTACGCAAAGGAGATGAAATGGAGAACCAGTTCGACCCGCGTCAGCCGGCCGTGAACACCGCGACCGTCGGCGTTCCGCGCGCCGCCCG
>JBDSXT010000011.1:0-3573 GCA_039925985.1 Sphingomicrobium sp. | reverse complement strand
GTCCACGCCGCGCGCAGCCTCGATGTCCAGGACGTCATCCGCGATTGGCTCGGTTCCCTAAGCTGGGGCGCCAAGGTCCGCGTCGCCGTCGACGTCGACCCGTACAGCTTCCTTTAGATTTTCCGCTCGAGTCAGGCGCCGGGTCACCCACCACGGCCGCACCAGCTCGCCCTTTCGGATTGCAAGCACAACGAGCGCCACCCCTGCCGCCGTGGCGATGATCATCGCGATCAGCGACGCCTCGAGCCCGAACGCTCCGCCGGACAGGATTTCCGGCCCCGACAGCTGAGCCTCAACCAGCCCGTGCGAATCGAGTCCGGACACAGGAACGTCGAAAATCTCGCCCTGGGTGAAGTTCCAGGCGGCATGAAGCCCCATCGCCATCCACAGATTGCGCGTCAGCATGTAAGCGCCGCCGAGCAACACTCCGGCCTCAAGCGCGATTGCGAACGCCGACAGGGGGGTCGCATTGGGATTGAAGATATGCCCGAAGCCAAACAGGAGCGAGGTCAGTCCTAGCGCCAGCCAGCTACCGCCGAATTCCTCGAGCCAGCGAAACAGAATTCCGCGGAACAGCAATTCTTCCATGAACCCTGGCAGGATCGCGGTCGCGATCAGCGCCGAGATGAGCGCCCCCGTCCCGCCCTCGCCGACGATGTTGTAGACGTCCGCCATTGCCGCCACACCGACCACCAGCGTGAATAGCAAGAAGCCGAATACCAAGCCCAGGCTCAGTCCCTTGGGTGCTGCATCCAGTGGCAAATCGTCGCGCGGATGCTCGCCCAAGCGACAAATTACCCACTTATACACTGACCATATCAGCCCGATGCTGATAGTCGCCCGGGCGAAATCGCCGATGGTCTTGTCCATCGGTGGCAGCAGCTTGGCCATCAGGACGCTGCCGACCAGCGCCAAGGCGAAAAGCGCCACTGCGATCAGCATCGCCACTAGCGGAAAATCGACGATCCGTCGCCATAAGGGCTTTGTCGTCGGCCCGCCTTCGATAGTTGATTCCAAAGATCCCTCCCAAGATACCGAGGACTAGTGGCGTGATGGGCAAATCCGGGCAAGCGGCTTTTCGACAAGTGAGCCAATGTTTGACCGCAATAGGCGGGAAGCCAGTATTGCGGCGATCGGGCAAGTTGGCCGTTAATCAATAAGGAGCCAATCATTGCACTTCACCGTCCGCGGCCTTCGTCCCGAACCCTTCGCACATCTCACTGGTCTCAGTGACGCTGAGCTTGCCAGGCACCGAGCGCGCCGGGTGGTGGTCGACGGCCCCGGTTATCCGGAACGCATCGAAATGCGCGATGCCATGCCCGGTGAAACGTTGCTGCTGGTCAATTTCGAACACCAGAGCGCCGACACCCCGTACCGATCTTCGCACGCGGTTTATGTCCGCGAGGGAGCGACCGAGCCCTGGTCCGGCGATCATTTACCCGAAGTGATGCGCAAGCGGCTGTTGTCGCTGCGCGGCTTTTCCGACGATGGATCAATGATCGACGCCGATGTCGTCGCGGGCGATCATGCCGAACCGCTGATCGAGCGACTGTTCGAAAACCCAGAGGTCGCCTACATCCACGCTCACTACGCCAAGCCCGGCTGCTTCGCCGCGCGCATCGACCG
The DNA here is from genome assembly GCA_039925985.1 of Sphingomicrobium sp. Taxonomy (GTDB): domain Bacteria; phylum Pseudomonadota; class Alphaproteobacteria; order Sphingomonadales; family Sphingomonadaceae; genus Sphingomicrobium. Next base: position 1,947 of record JBDSXT010000011.1, on the reverse strand, counting down.
CGCTTAGGGTCCTTGCTCTGGCGCCGGAGCGGGACTAGATGATCGCCAACCGTGGCCGCTCCGAAAGGGGCGGCCTCATTCATTTTTAACGGAGCAAATACCGTGGCGCAGCCCCTCATGCCGCATGCGACCGCCGCCTGGTTGGTCGAAGAAACCTCGCTGACGTTCGAGCAGATCGCCGAATTCTGCGGCCTCCACATCCTGGAAATCCAGGCGATCGCCGACGACACGGCTGCAACGAAGCTGACCGGTCGCGATCCGATCCGCGCCAATGAACTCACGCATGCCGAGATCGAGAAGGGCCAAGCCGATCCGGAATACAGCCTGACCATGCACAAGGAGCCGGACCCTGTGCGGCGCACGCGGGGCCCGCGCTACACGCCGGTCAGCAAGCGCCAGGACAAGCCCGACGGAATCAACTGGATCATCCGCAATCATCCCGAGGTCAGCGATGGCCAGATCAGCAAGCTGATCGGTACCACCCGCACGACCATCGCCGCGATCCGCGAGCGCAGTCATTGGAACATGGCCAATATCCAGCCCAAGGATCCGGTCACCCTCGGCCTGACCAGCCAGCGCGAGCTCGACGCCGCGATTGCCAAGGCCGCCAAAGCGGCGGGCACGCCGGCCTATGTCGATACCACCCTGGACAGCGACCGGCTGGCGCTGATCCAAGAGCTGCGCGCCGAGCGGGTCCAGCATGCGCTCGATGCCGAAGCGGCCCTAGCCGCGGCCGAGGCCGGCGAAGCGGGCGAATTGGCGACCGACGAGATCGTCCCGGGCATCAAGGACCCATTCAAGCGCGCGTAGGCAGCGCGTCAAACTTGATTCGGCGGGTCTAGGGGGTCAGAAGTGGTCGCGATGGATAGCGCCGAGGCAAATATCGAGCTGAGCTTCGAAGATGCGCTCGCCGAGCTCGACCAGATCGTCAAGACGCTCGAGCAGGGGACTGCGCCGCTCGACCAGTCGATCGAGCTCTACCAGCGCGGCGACCGGCTCAAGCGCCATTGCGAGGCGCGGCTCAAGGCTGCGCAAGCCCGGATCGAGCAAATCGCCTTCGGTGCCGATGGCAAGCCTTCGGGCGTGACTCCGTTCGATGGGAGTTGAAACGCTAGACCGCAGCCGGGCGGACTTCGAGGCCGAATCCAACCGCCTGTCCGCCGAAATCGACAGCTTTTTTGTCAGGCTGCTCGACCCCCCTGGAGACGCGCGCGACCGGCTGTACGCCGCGATGCGCCATGCCGCGGTGGGTGGCGGCAAGCGTCTCCGTCCACTCCTCACCAGCGCCGCCGCACAATTGTTCGCGATCGATCCCGAGCGCGCCCTGCGGGTCGGGGCGGCGATCGAGGCCATTCACGTCTATTCGCTGATCCACGACGATTTGCCGTGCATGGACAATGACGATTTGCGGCGCGGCAAGCCGACCGTCCACAGGGCGTTCGGTGTGGCCGAGGCGGTGCTTGCCGGTGACAGCCTCCATGCGCTGGCGTTCGAGATCCTCGCCCATCCCGCGACCCACGACGACCTGCATGTCCGCTCGGAGCTGGTATTCGAGCTGGCCCGCGCCGCCGGTCCGTCGGGGATGGCCGGCGGGCAGATGATGGACCTGGTCGCCGAGGGCCAGCAACTCGACCTGCCGGCCATTACCCGATTGCAACAATTGAAGACCGGGGCGCTGATCGAATATTCGGTCGAGGCGGCTTGCATCATGGTGCGGCTGGCCGATCATGCGCGGACGCCCTACCGCGGCTATGCGCGCAACGTCGGCCTGGCGTTCCAGATCGCCGACGATCTCATCGACCATAGCGGCGACGAAGCGACCGCCGGCAAGCGCACCGGCAAGGACATGGCCGCGGGCAAGGCGACCTTCGTTTCGGTGCTTGGCGAGGAGCGCGCGCGGCAGCAGGCGCATTTGCTGGTCGAGCAGGCGATCGAGCATCTCGACGA
>JBDSXT010000010.1:0-7659 GCA_039925985.1 Sphingomicrobium sp. | reverse complement strand
GTTACGCGATGATGCCGTGATGGACGCGGCGACCAACGTAAAGGACGTCATCACCGTCAAGCAAGGCCTCGCCGGCCGGCTCCGCCTCAATCGCCCCCGGGCGCTGCACAGCCTCAACCGCCAGATGGTCCGCGACATGGCCAACGCGTTGATCGAATGGCGCGACGATCCCGACGTCCGCATCATCCTCATCGACCACACCGAGGGTCGCGGTTTCTGCGCCGGGGGCGATGTCGTCGGCATCTCCCAGGACGTCGATGGCCATGAAGCCGCGGCCCGCGCCTTCTTCTTCGACGAATATCGCCTGAACCACCTCGAATATACCTACGCCAAGCCCGGCGTCGCCTTCATGGACGGGATCACCATGGGCGGCGGCGTCGGCATCGCCTGCCCGTGCCGCTACCGCGTCGCCACCGAGCGAACGATCCTCGCGATGCCCGAGACCACCATCGGCATTTTCCCCGATGTAGGCGCCGGCCGTTATCTCTCGCGCCTGCGCGGTAGGCTCGCGCAGTTCCTCGCGCTGACCGGCGCCCGGCTCGACGGCGCCGAGTGCCTTCGCCTCCGGCTCGCCACCCATTATTTGCCGTCCGACCGCCTGGAAGAAGCCAAGGAACGGATCATCGCCCAGCCGTTCCGCACCCAGGCGGTACTCGATGAACTCAGCGAGGAATTCATCCCCGAGGCGCGGATCATGGGCAATCTCGCCAAGATCGACCGCTACTTCGAGTCCGACCGGCTCGAGGACATTTTGGACGGGCTCGATGCCGGCGCCGCCGACGGCGACGATTGGGCCAGGGCCGAGGCAGCGACCATCCGCGCCAAATCGCCGATGGCGTGTAAAGTGACCCTCAAATTGCTCGTCGAGAGCCCGTACCAGCTCCATTTCGTCGACGAGATGCGGATGGAGTTCGGGATCATGGTCCGCCTCATCCATCATCCCGATTTCAAGGAAGGCGTTCGCGCTTTGCTGATCGACAAGGACAATCAGCCGCAGTGGCGGCCGACCAATCCGCAAGTCATCGGCGACCGCGACGTTGAGGCCTTTTTCGCGCCCTTGCCCGTCGAGGAGCAATGGCGACCGTTCGATTTTTAGGGAAGACAACCCATGGCCTACGAAACCATCCTCGTCGAACAGCGCGACGCTGTTACGCTCGTAACCCTCAACCGTCCGCAGGCGCTCAACGCGCTCAACAAGCAGGTGCTGAGCGAGCTGATCGCCGCCTTCGCCGCTTACGACGCGGATGACAGTCAGCGCTGCCTCGTCCTCACCGGCTCGGAAAAGGCCTTCGCCGCCGGCGCCGACATCAAGGAGATGCAGTCCCAGGGTTTCGCCGACATGTATTCGGCCAATTTCTTCGGCGGCTGGGAGCAAGTCACCGCGACCCGCAAGCCGTGGCTCGCCGCGGTCGCCGGCTTCGCGCTTGGCGGCGGCTGCGAAGTGGCGATGATGGCCGACTTCATCATCGCCGCCGACACCGCCAAATTCGGCCAGCCCGAAATCAAATTGGGCGTCACCCCCGGCATGGGCGGCTCGCAGCGGCTGACGCTTGCGGTGGGCAAGGCCAAGGCGATGGAAATGTGCCTGACCGGGCGGATGATGGACGCCGCCGAAGCCGAGCGTTCCGGCCTGGTCGCCAAGGTCGTCCCCGCCGCCAACCTGCTCGACGAAGCTCTGAAAACCGCCGCGACCATCGCCGCCATGGCCCCGCTCGCCGCCACCGCCACCAAGGAAATGGTCAACGCCGCGTTCGAAATGAGCCTCGCCCAAGGGATCAACTTCGAGCGCCGCCTGTTCCACGGCCTGTTCGGCACCGAAGACCAGAAGGAAGGCATGGCCGCCTTCGTCGAAAAGCGTCCCGGCCAGTGGACGGGGAGGTAGGAAATAACATGGCGAAAATCGCATTCATCGGCCTTGGCCACATGGGAGGCGGCATGGCACCGAACCTCGCCAAGGCCGGCCACGAAGTCCACGCCTTCGACCTGAGTGAAGAGGCATTGAAACGCGCCGTCGCGCTCGGCTGCGTCGCCGCCGAATCTGGCGCCCATGCCTGCGAGGGCGTCGACGCGGTGATCACCATGCTACCGGCCGGCGACCACGTCGCCGCCGTCTACCGCGCCGCGGTGTTCACGAGCGCCCCCAAATCCGCGATCCTGATCGACTGCTCGACGATCGACGTCGCCACCGCCAAGGCCGTCGAGACCGAGGCGCAGACATTGGGCTTCAATATGGTCGACGCGCCCGTCTCTGGCGGCATCGCCGCGGCCGAAGGCGGCACGCTGACCTTCATGATCGGTGGCTCGGACGAAGGCTTCGAGCGTGCCCGCCCATTGCTCGAGCACATGGGCAAGGCCGTCATCCACGCCGGTCCTCCCGGCTCGGGCCAATCGGCCAAAATCTGCAACAACATGCTGCTCGGCGCGACTATGGCGGCGACTTGCGAAACCTTCGTCCTCGCCGGCAAGCTCGGCCTGAACTTGCAGACATTTTACGACATTTCTTCGAAGGCCTCGGGCCAGAGCTGGTCGATGACCTCCTACTGCCCGGTCCCCGGCGTAGGCCCCGACACCCCCGCCGACCACAGTTACGAAGGCGGTTTTGCCGCCGCGCTGATGCTCAAGGACCTCAAGCTGGCGATGGCCGCAGCGCAGGAATCTGGCGCCTACACGCCGATGGGGGGCGAGGCCGAGGAACTGTACAAGCGTTTCGTCGATTTGGGCGGAGGATCCAAGGACTTTTCCGGCATCATCCAGATGATCGACGACAGCTGGAAACCGCCCGAAGACGCCGAAGCCTAAGGAGTGACTATGCGTAATGCCCTGCTTGCCGCGACCGCTTCCGCCCTCATGCTCGCCGGCTGCAACCAATCGCCCGACAAGTCCGCGGCCGAAGCCAACGTCCCCAGCGGCCAGGTCCTGCCGATCACGGACGTCAATGCCTCGATGGTCGCCGTCCCACCCATGGAAGCCATGATGCAATCGATGCGCGGCCGACCCATGGCGCATGATGCAGCGATGCGGCGGATGCACGAGCGCCACGAGGGCATGGAGCAGATCGGCAAGTCGTTTAAGCTGGCCGGCCGATCGCTGAAATCGCAACCGTCTGACCTTACCGTAGTCCGCTCGGCGGCCGCAACCATAGCCATGCTGGCCGCCAAAACTCCAACTTGGTTCCCGGCTGGCACCGGTCCCGACATCGGCAAGACCGGCGCCAAGCCCGAAATCTGGCAGAAGCCGGCCGATTTCGTCGCCCGGGACCGAGCATTCCAGCAAGCTGCTGCCGCGTTCAACATCGCGGCGAAATCCGGTAACATGGCGGCGATCCAGGCGCGCTTCAGCGATCTCGGCAAGACCTGCAAGTCGTGCCACGACGCCTTTCGCAACGAGATGCATCATTAGCGCAGGCGCCAAGCAACCCGTCTGGGACCTGCCGATCCGCTTGTTCCACTGGCTGCTCACCGCGCTGATCGGCTTCAGCTGGTGGTCGGTCGAATATGACCACACCGACTGGCACATCTGGTCGGGCATCGCGATCCTGACCTTGCTCGTCTTTCGCTTGCTGTGGGGGTTTTTCGGCAGCTCGACCTCGCGCTTCGCCAATTTTGTGCGCGGCCCGCGTGCCGTATTGGCCTATCTTCGTGACTCCGGCACGGCTGCCGCCGCCGGGCATACGCCGCTCGGCGCGCTCAGCGTCCTTGCGCTGCTCGCGGCAATCTCGGTCCAGGTCGGGCTCGGGCTGATTTCGACCGATCCTGACGGCCTGTTCGAAGGTCCGCTCGCTCGCCTAGTCAGCATCGATACGACCGACACCGCGCGCGACATCCATGCCCTGTGGTTCTACGTCGTCCTGGCCTTGATTGTCCTCCACGTCGCCGCCATCGCCTATTACAAGCTGTTTCGTGGGCAAAAACTGCTCAAGGGAATGATCACCGGCCGCCTCGCGCTCGAGCCCGGAATCGAGCCGATGCGGCCGGCGCGATGGTGGGCGGCCTTGCTCTGCCTCGCCGCCGCTTTTGCCGTCGCCCGCTGGGTCGTTGCCGGCGCTCCGCCATTCTCCCCTTGATGGTCCGCGTCTGCGGGACCACATCAAGCCCATGTTGATCCGCACCGAACAGACGCCCAACCCGGCGACTCGCAAATTCCTTCCCGGCCAGCCGGTGATGGACTCCGGCAGCCGCGATTTTGCTGACGCCGAGTCTGCCCAGGCCTCGCCGCTGGCCGCCGAACTCTTTTCTACCGGTCACGTCGAAGGCGTCTTTTACGGCAGCGACTTCATTTCGGTCACTGCCGCCCCCGGCGCCGCTTGGGACGAGCTAGAGGCCGAAGTCGTCGGCATGCTGCTCGATCATTTCATCAGCGGCGCTCCGCTGTTCGCGAACGGCACGGCGGCCGGCATCCAAATCGCCGCCGAACCGATGTTCGACGATGACCCCGCGGACGCCGAGATCATCGATCAGATCAAGGAGCTGATCGAAACCCGCGTCCGTCCGGCGGTCGCGCAGGACGGCGGCGACATCGTCTATCGCGGTTACCGGGACGGCCATTTGTACCTCGCGCTGCAGGGCGCCTGCCAGGGCTGCCCCTCGTCGGCGATCACCCTCAAGCAGGGCATCGAGAGCCTGATTCGCCACTATGTGCCCGAGGTCGAGTCGGTCGAGGCCGTCTGATCGGTCCAATATTCGCTTGCCCGTCGGGCAATGCTGTGGCCCAATCATCTGGTTAACAGGGACAATTCCATGATCCTTGCGATCGATACCTCGACCGCCGCTTGCTCCGTTGCGCTGTTTGACGGCGGCGGGGCCTGCATCGCGCACCGCGACGAGGTTATCGGCCGCGGCCATGCCGAGCGCCTCGTGCCATTGATCGACGAGCTTCTCGGCGGCCGGGCCGCCACCCACATCCTCGTCGGCGTCGGGCCGGGCAGCTTCACTGGCCTGCGGGTCGGGATCGCCGCGGCGCAAGGTATGGCGATCGGCTGGGATGCCGAGCTTGCCGGCCTGTCGTCGCTGGCGCTGTTGGCCGCGGGCGCGGCGGACGGGGCTTCCGTGGCCGCCGCAACGCACGGCGGACACGGCGAGCTCTTCGTCCAGCAATTCAATCGATCACCCCTCTGCCCATCCTCGCAGTTCCTGAGCCTCACCCCAGCCGACGCCGCAGCCGCCATTTCCGCCCCGCTCGTGGTCGGGCCCGCCGCATCCGACCTGGTCGCCGCCCGCGGCTGGGGCGACGCAGTCGACGCGTGGCCACGCGCCGCCAACGCGCTCAGCCTGCCCGAAGCTTTGCGCTCTCTGGAGCCACGCCCGATCTATGCGCGAGCGCCCGACGCCCGCGCCCGGGAAGCCGCCTGATGAGCACCGTCCACCCGACCGAGGCGGTGCGGCTGGCCCCGGGCCGCTCGACCGATCTCCCCGGTGTCATGACGATCATGACCACCGCCTTCGACCCGCAGTTCGGCGAGGCGTGGACTCGCTCGCAATGCGCCGGCATCCTGCCGATGACCGGGGTCTCGCTGATGCTCGCCCACGATCAGGGCGACTCTCAGCCGGTCGGTTTCTCGCTTTTTCGAACCATCGCCGGCGAGGCCGAGCTCCTGCTTCTGGCGGTTGCGCCCGACCATCAGCGCCACGGCGTCGGCCGCCTCCTCCTCGACCAGTTCGTCGATTGCGCGCGGGCTTCGGGGGCAACCCGGGTCCACCTCGAAGTCCGCGACGGCAACTCCGCAGTGGAAATGTACAACCTCGCCGGGTTCACTCTCGCCGGACGGCGGTTGAACTACTATCGGGGAAGCGATGGCAGCCAATTCGACGCGCTGACTCTGGCTCGCGACCTGTAGGTACAAACACGCGACAACCGCCGCATCTATTGCGCCAAGAACAACTGCCGCCTAAAGTTGAAATGCTTCAAGTGCGATGCTCGTCAGCACTTGGCCCAAACTAGGAAAATACCATGCTCGATAATGAAGGTGCCGAAGACACGTTGCTTGCTTTAACCGCGGACATCGTCGCCGCGCACGTCAGCAACAATAGCGTTTCGGTCAATGACTTGCAGAATCTTATTCAGAATGTTCACACCGCGCTGTCGACTATTTCCGACACCCGCTCGGCGCCCGAAGCGCGGCCCGAACCCAAGGTTCCGATCCGGTCGTCGATCAAGCCCGACTATATCGTCTGCCTGGAAGATGGCAAAAGGCTCAAGATGCTCAAGCGCCACCTGATGACCCACTATCAAATGACTCCGGACCAGTACCGGCAGAAGTGGGGCCTCAACGCCGACTATCCGATGGTCGCGCCCAACTACGCCGAGCAGCGCCGCGCGCTCGCCAAGTCGATCGGTCTCGGCACCAAGCGCCGCAAAACCCGCGGCGGCAAGTAACCGAGAATCCTCCCCGGTTCTTGCCGGGGAGGAACCTCTTCCTTTGACCCGCCGCCTCGCCATCCCTAACTAGGTCCCATGCACCGCAACATCGACATTGAGGCCCTGTGCGCCGACAAGGGCTTGCGGATCACCGAGCAGCGGCGGACGATCGCCCGCATCCTTTCGGAAGCCGAGGATCACCCGGACGTCGAGACTCTTCACGAACGCGCCGCGGCGATCGATCCGCGAATCTCGATCGCCACCGTCTACCGCACCGTCCGACTGTTCGAGGAAGCCGGCATCCTCGCCCGCCACGAGTTCGGCGACGGCCGCTCGCGCTACGAAGCCGCGTCCGACGCTCATCACGATCATCTGATCGATGTCGAAACCGGCAAGGTCATCGAGTTCGTCGATGAAGAGCTCGAGGAATTGCAGAAAAAGATCGCCGAGAAGCTCGGCTTCCGCCTCGTCGATCACCGCATGGAGCTGTACGGCGTCGCCCTCGACCGCGGCCGTTAGCGCCGCCTCATCCTCGTATTGGCGCGCAGCAGCTCGTCTCGGCGGGCTGGTGCTCCTGTTCCTCGCTTGCCTCCTCCCGCACCTCCTGGCCAAACTGCTCTTCGGGCGATCGGCCTGGCCGCGGCGATTCCTCGCCGCAGCCACGTGGATCGTCGGTGCCCGGGTTCGCGTCACAGGCGATCCAATCCGGCCGCACACCCTGCTCGTCTGCAACCACGTCAGCTGGCTCGACATTCTCGTCATGGCCGGCTCGACCGGCTGTGCATTGGTCTCCAAGGACGATCTCGGCCATCCGCTCATCCATTGGTTGGCCGACCAGAACAACACGCTCTACATCCGCCGCGGCAAGCGCAGCACCACCGCCGACCAGGCTAGGGACATCGCCGCCGCACTCCAACGACCCCAGCCGCTGGCCCTGTTTCCCGAAGGTACAACGGGGCCCGGCGATCAACTGCTGCCGTTCCGCTCGTCCTTGCTCGACGCCGTCGCTCCAGCGCCGCCCGGAGCCCAGGTCCGGCCAGTGGCGATCGACTATGGCCCGGCCGCAAAGGAGATCGGCTGGTATAATGAGAGCGCCAGGCACAACGTCCCGCGAGTCCTCGGGCGCAAGGGGACGATCACGACAGTGCTGCACATTCTCCCGGCCCTCGAACCCAGCAGCGACCGCAAGCTCCTCGCCCACCAGGCCCGCGAAGCGATCGGCGCCGCGCTCGCCGCTTCAGATTCGCTGCGCACTGCCCTATAGCCGCGGCGACCATGACCCCTGCTCCCAAAACCTTTCACATC
>JBDSXT010000009.1:0-6318 GCA_039925985.1 Sphingomicrobium sp. | reverse complement strand
CTGCTGGCCGCGGTCGCGGCGGGCTCCTTCCTGTTCGGCAAGGGCGAGAAATCGGGATACGAGCCGGTCCCCAACCTCAGCGGACCAACCTTTACGCCGGTCACCAATCTCGAGGTCGATGGCCTGGCTCCGGCCGAGCGGTCGCTGGCCGAGGATGCGCGCAAAGCCGGCGCCTCGGAAGCCAGTGTCAACGATCTCATCACGGCCAGCGATCAACTGGAAACGCAGTCGGCAGGGTTGCGGACATTGCAGGGCAACCCGGCGCAAGCTGCCGCCGCCACGGCTCGCGCGGACGAGATGAAGCGCGCTGCCTCGGCTGCCAATATGGCCTTCACTGCCGCCTTGCTGCACGACGCCGAAGCCCGGGCGCAAAGATTGTCGTCCGACGCTCCTTCGGCCAGCCGGGCAAGTGTCAACAACGCCCTCGCCGAACTTCGGGCAGCAGTGCAGGGGGCGGCCGATGCCACCGATCCGGCGCAGTCGCTAAATGCCGCCCGCGACGCACTCGGCAAATCGCAAGGCTTCGCCTTGACCTTGCAAGCGGCGAATCGGCGCGCCGGCGAGGCGTTGGCGCAGCAAACGGCGAAAAAGACAGTGGTCACTGCGAAACCGGTGGCGACCATAACGACCGCCGCAACCGTCAAGCCGACCGTCAAACCCGTCGCAAAGCCGGAAACGCCGGCGGCAGCGTCCAGCGTCAGCCTCTCGCCAGGCAAGATCGGGCAATTCAATGCGATCATCGATGGTGCTCGGGGGATGGCCAAGCAGGTCATGCGCATGGGTAGCGGCAGCTCGAACTCGACCCGCCGGGCGAACGCGGGGCTCGCCAAGAATTATGATAGATACCTCGCCAATCTCAAAGATTCTGGGCGCGGGATCAAGACCGACAAAGACGCGGACCGGCTGATCAAGCAGGCCAACCAGACCAAGGCCTATATCGTCTTTCTGAACAAGCAATCGTCGTCGGCGCAATAAGCAAGGGCGCGGCCAACAAAATCGTTGGTGGCGGCTAGAAAATCAGGATGATCTGGCCAGCCTGGGTTCGTGCGGATCGCGGCGATCGATGCCAGCCGGGCTCTGCTGTTCGATCTCCGCTCGCGACCGGACTTCGTGCTCGAACGAAACATTGCCGACGCGAAGGACGGAGCTGACTGCCAAGTCTTTGGTGCCGGCAATCCGTTTATTGTTGATATAGGTGCCGTTGGTCGAATTCAGATCCGAGACGCGCAGCACTTCGCCGGCCAATTCGACAAGGCAATGCGATCGTGACACTCCGGCGCCCGCGACGATGATGTCGGCCGGCGCGGTCCGGCCGACCTTGACACCCGCGGCGCCGACGGGAAACCGGGTTTCCGTCGCTTCTCCGTCGAGCCTGAAGAGACAATGAATCTGGTCGTTTTCATGCTGCCGAAAGTCGTCCGAATGCTTGTAAAACTGCGTGTGCTCCTCTTCCACGGGGGTCGCTTTGTGGAGCTTCGAGCCGCCGCGCTCTTCGCGCATCCGCGCGGCCGCGACCAGCAGGTAGTCGACATTGGCCAAGGGGGGCGATTTGGCTTCGACGGCGACCGGGTCCGCGGCAAGCTTGGGAATCGGCGCCGACTTCGGCTCGGCGACGGGCTGCAAATCAACGGGCTGAGCGATCGCCTCGTCGCCTTCGCCGACCAGGCGGCGCAAGTCGTTGACCAGCGTCCGCCAGCGATTGTCGGACAGATCACCGGTCCAGTCCGAAAGATCTGCGGCGTGGGTCAGCTCGAAAATGATCGGGCGGTCGCAGGCTTCGATGATCGCCGGCACCAGCTTGTTGCGGCGATCGGCGAGAGTGGCCTCGGCCCGCACCCAGCGCGACAGGACCGAGCGGGGCGACCATAGCACGACGACTGCCTTGGCAGCGCGCAGCTCTTTCTCGATGACCTCGTCAAAGGTTTGGCCCGAACGAAGCGCGGCGTCCCACCAGACGGTGAAGCCTTCCTGCGCGAACGATTCGGCGAAGTGCCGAGCCGCTGTCCGGTCCTCCCTGCTATAGGAGAGAAAGATGTCAGTATCGGACAATCATATTCCCCAAGTACGATCCTATCGGCCTAGCTGGAGACCGTGCTGCGTCGCCAAGACGCTCCGCTGGTAATAAGCCAACAAATATGTGCTCCGCCCCCAGCGACTCGAACACGCACTTTTACTCTCTGTTAATGAACGCCAAAAGTCGAGCCTGAAGTCGAGCGAGGAACTCGCCGATCGCCCATTCCTGTCCTCTTTTGGCACTATTGCGTCCGGCGCGGACTAGGCCATTCCCAAATCCTGTTGCTGGTTAACCAGCCGCCACTCATCGAGGTCGGCAAGCATGATGCGCGCGGCTTGCTCGGTCAGGTCGGCAGCGCGGGGCAGCCCGACGCCCCGCATCAGCTCGGCGTCGATTTGGCCCAAACTGTTGGCGGTGGCTTCGGAACGGACGGCGCTGCCGCCGAAGTCGCCCTGGAACCGAATGCCGAACACGGCGGTGCCGAGCGCCGGGAAACCCGACGATACCAACTGGAACCAATTGTTGTATTCCTGAACGAAATCCGGTGCGAACGCGTAGCCGGCGATTACGGCGATCGAGACCAGCAAGGTGGCGATGAACATCCAGCCCGCGACGGTTTCAAGCCGCTTGTCGAGCGTGTCGATCTGGCCGGCGCTCTTGTGATGATAGGCAACCTGCGGCGCGATTTCGAAGGTCGCGACAGCCCGGGCCAGCTCCGCTTCCCGCGCCTGGTCAATCGTCCCGCTTGGGCAACCCATCGCTCGCCAGACGGCGCCCGCATACCAGTCGATCCACCGCGCCGACACCGGGTTGGTGACGCTGCCGGGCGGATCGGGGGCGGCGATACCAAGCAGCTTCAGGCTGCGCATTGGTCGCAGTCGTTCCGCCAATTGGCGGTAATCGAGCCAGCGCCGGTGCCATTGATTGCGCACCCCCATCTTGGTGTTGAGGATGATCAGGAGCGTGATCAGGAATTCGAACAGTGCCAGTTGGAGGCTGGCATGGGGAGCCATGAAGCCGCTCAAGCCGATACACACCGCAATGCCACCGAGGACGAAATTGAACACGTGGCCACTGCGATAGGTTTGGGCGAAGTGGCCGGCGAGCCGGTCGCTCCAACTATAGGCGTCTCTGAGCAAGTCGACTGACGATTGGCCTCTGTCCGGGGCAAACTGAACGTCTTTGTAGCTCCGCCATTCTTCGTCGATCTGGGCGGCGCAATGCGAGTCGCGGAAATTCCCTGGCTTGAAGCGCTTGACGCCCGTGACCGCGAGTAACAGCGGATATTCGATCCTCATGCGATAGCTTCGGCGCCGCTCGTGCGCGAACTGCCTGAGGAACGCCCGTTCAGGCTGATCGACGGGCGGCAGCAGCTCGGCGGCCAATGTCTGCTCGACGTGGGGCGCGTCGAACGGCCGCTCGGCAGTCGCCTGCACGCCTTCGGTCACGACCATGGGGTCAAACGCGCTCCACACGATGCGGGTCGGCGTGACTCCGTCAACCGGCAAATGGATGACCGGCGAGCCTCGCTTGATCGCCAATTCGACGACTTCGGCGGTGCCGCCGCGGCCGCGGGCGGGAAGTCCGTCCCAGACGGCGATCAAGACATCGCAATGGGCGACCGTGCCGCGGCCGGCCATCATGTAGCTCTCCGCTTCGTAATCGCGCGTGCCAGGCAGTTCGAGGACTCGCTCGGCCTTGCCGATCAAATCATCGAACCGCGCCGCTGCTGCGGCCCTCGCAAAATCGCGCCGATAGTCGTCGCGGGCGAACGGCAATGCGGCCTGCAACGAAAACCCAAGCTCGAGTGCGGTTTCGGCGGCAATCTGGTCGGTGCCGTCGGCGAGCGCGGAGACGAACACGAAGCGCGCTTCGCCGGCGGCGAAGCAGTCGTCGGCGCTGGCCCGCACCGCCTCGGCGCCGCGGATCAGCATCTGCAGGGTCTCGCGGATTACGCCCGGCAGTTGCTGCAAATAGCCTGGCGGAAGTGCCTCGTGGCGGTGGCCGGTAATGCCGACGCACAAAGTGAACGGGACCCGCGGCGGGGACTGGGTCCCGCCGATTTCCGCCACCGATTCGCCCTTGGGGCTTGTCAGCCCAGCCAGCCGACACGCTCCATCGCTACGATCGCCACAAGGCACGCGGCCGCGACGAGCCCGCCGACGACGACTGCGTTGGACAGGATGGACCGATTAATGCCGCCGTTCTTGTTGTCGTAGATGGGATCGAACTGTTCCGCTTTATTGCCATTGCCGGTGTCGATGAAGTTCAGCGCAAACTTGTACATGCATTGGTCCTGATCCGTATTGGTGACGTCGAGCGTACTGGCGGTCACGCTGGTAACGGTGAATTCCGGATCCGACGTTTGCGAGGGCGGGCAAGCGGGCGGCGCCGTCGCGGTACCCTTGGCCACCCACATGACGTTCTGAACGTTCTGAGAATCCTGGAGGAATTCGAGGTTGAGGCCGTCCTGGTTCACGAGGTCAAAATGAATATCATAATTGTCCTTCTTTTTCATTTTGTCCTTGTCCTTGTCGAAAGTCAGCGTGCCTGTCTTCTTCCCCTTTTCGAGCATTTCGAACGTGATCTTGCCGTTCGAATCTTTAGAAGCCTCGACAGTTACGGGGCGCTGTTTGTTGCCCATGTCATTCCCTCCCTGTTGCCTGTTAACTAACCCGTTTTTCGATAGCCCATTGTCGCGAGACTCGCTTTGAGCTGCTTCGCTTCGTCCATCCTCCCGACCCGCTGTAAAAGTTCCGCTCGTTCGCTAGTCTCGGGGGGTTTTTCCTTGATCCCACTCGGCAGCATTGCGAAACCGGCCTGCCAGGACGACTGGGCGCCGCGCTGATCCCCCGTCTGACGCTGAATGTCACCGACTAGCCGGTAGGCCCCCGCAATGGTGTAGCGCTCCTCGACATGCTCCGTCCACTTCGCTGCTTTTGCGGCGGCCAGCGCTCGCTCGGCCAGCGACAAGGCTTCGCCCTTGGCGCCCGCTTCCCATGCAATGCGGGCGCGCATCGTCAGGCACGACCGGGCCAGGCCGCGCCACGAAACGACGCTATGATCGCGAGCGATCAAGCGATCGATGAGGTCGCAACCGGATCGGACCTGGTTCGCCGCTTCATCGGTCTGCTTGTGCGCCAAGAGCATTTCGGCGAGGTCCAGCCTCGCCGAGGCCGCCAGCTCTCGCCACATGGTATTGCCCGGCTCGGTTGGAATCAGTTCCTCGGCGTGGCTCACCGCGAGCCGCAGCTGGGCGATAGCCAGATCAAGCTCGCCTTTCGATGCGAACAGGCGGCCGAGCGCGCGATAGGCGGGGATCGCCTTTTGCCGGTATTCGACGTCGCCATTGCCGCCGACCATCAGGCGATTGAGGAGCGCCACTTGCCGTTCGCGCTGTCCGATCGCTTCATCCAGCCGGCCTTCCGCGCGCTGGGAATCCGCCAGCCAGGCGAGCGATTCCGCGACCGACTTTTGATAATCGCTCTTGCCCGGTTCGGCGGCAGCGAGTTGTTCGATGGTATTGAGCGCTTCCTGGAACTGGCGGGTGGCTTCGGCAAAGCGGCGCTGCTCGAACAGCGCAGTGCCGAGGTTGGCGGCGGCATATTGGGTTTCCATGCGCCATTTGGGGTTATCGGCATCGATCGCGACCATCCGGTCCGCGAGCCTTTTGTATTCGCGCAATGCGGCCTCGGCGCGCGGCAACTGACCGCGCTGGCGGGCGATGTCGCTGACGTAGAAAAGGTTTTGCGCGTGGTCGAACAGGCGCTGCGGATCGTCGGGCGCTCGGCTGACCATTTCAGCGGTGCCTGCAAGGGCTTCGTTGTAGCGGCGCAGGGCTCCGTCGAAATCGCCGCGCAAAGTGGCGATTTCCCCTAACAGGCTGAGCGCGCGGGACCGTTGCGCGAGCGCGGCGTCCGATAGGCTGGTTTTGTCCTGTTTCTGGAAATAGGCGAGGGCGCGGCTGCCGACGGCATCTAGCGCGTCGAGGCGGCCGACCGGTTCGAGCTTTTCGCGAAGGTCGCCAAGCATGAACCCGACCAGCCCCTCGGCCTCGCGGCGCTGGTCGCGGGCATCGTCGCGCGAATCGAGTGCGAAAATCGCCAAGGTGCTGGTGACGGCCATCCCGGAGAGCGAAGCGGCGGCAACGATCGCCAACCGCCGCTGACGGCGAAGGGTCTCGCGCTGGACGAGCTGGTCGAGCCCGACCCCGAGCATCCCGGCGATCAGCTTCAGGAGGCCAAGGCGCTTGCCGTCGCGATGATCGCGAAGGTCGGCCGCCAGCGGTTCGGCAGGGCGCGTCG
>JBDSXT010000008.1:0-4503 GCA_039925985.1 Sphingomicrobium sp. | reverse complement strand
TTGGTCGACGCTGGTGGCGCTGGCGATCGGGGCGGTGATGCCGGGCTGGGCCATCGTCCAGGCCAGCGCGACGCTCGCCAGCGCGGCCTTGGTCTCGGCCGCGACGTCGTCGAGCGCGGCGAGCACCCGCATTCCCCGCCCTTCGAGATATTCGGCGTTGCGCATGCCGCGGACCGATTTGCCGAGGTCGTCTGCCGAGCGGTACTTGCCGGTGAGGAAGCCATTGGCGAGGCTGTAGAAGGGCAGGATGCCCATGCCATGCGCTTGCGCTGCGTCGCCAAGCGGCCCCTCGAGCTTCTCGCGCTCGACCATATTGTACCAGGTCTGCAGCGCGCACGGCGGTTTAAATCCATGTTTCTCAGTGACTTGCATGGCTTCCTCAAGCCTCGGTGCAGTGAATTGCGACAAGCCGATTTCGCGAATCTTGCCATGCTCGCGCAGTTCCTCGAATGCCCCCAAACTGTCGGCCAGCGGCACCGCTTCGTCATCCTTATGTTGATAATAAAGGTCGATGCAGTCGATCCCCAGCCGCTGCAGCGAGGCGTCGCAAGCCGGCCCAATCGTCGCTGGTGCCAGCCCCGCCATAAAACCGACCTTGGTCGCAATCACCACCTGGTTGCGCTTGCCGCTCTGCTTCAGCCACTTGCCGATCACGGTCTCGCTCTCGCCGCCGGAATGTCCCGGCACCCAAGCCGAATAGACGTCGGCAGTGTCGATCATGGTCCCACCGGCATCGACGAAGGCATCGAGCACCGCGAAGCTGGTCGCCTCGTCGGCGGTCCAGCCGAAGACATTGCCACCAAGCGCCAACGGCGCGATCTCCAGCCCGCTGGCGCCAATCCGACGCTTATCCATTCGTCACCTCCGATCCCGCTATGGTGAAAAGCTGCCGTTTTCGGAAGCGTTCAGCATTTCTTTGTAAAGTTTAGCGACACTGCCGGCCATGTCGGATCAGTTGACAGTGCGGCCCTCGTGGAAGGCCTGATCTCCTTCTGGAGCTATGCGCTCGCCGCGGCAATGTTTGTCGCATTGCTGATCTGGCGGCTCGGCGCTGGCACGCGTCTGGACGGGCATCGGCTGCTGCTCGCGGCCTTCGCACTGACCGCATGCTGGGCCTGGCTGTCGGCGATCGCGCCCGACCATCCCCTGGTCAGCTACGCCGAGACCGCCCGGAATCTCGTCTGGGTGTCATTGCTCTACAGCCTGTCAGCGACCAGTGGGGTCCGCCAGCATGGACTGAAGCTGGTCTATGGCGCGGTGTCGGCGGTGCTTGGATTGCAGGTGGTGGCTGACACTCTTTCACTCGTCGTTCACAGCGGTCCGCTGCTCGAAACCCAGACGTTGCTCCGGATTACCGGAGCCGCCGGCTCGCTGGTCCTGGTCCACAATCTTTATGGCCAGGCCGCCCCGGCCAGCCGTTCGAGCATTCGCTTTGCAATGCTCGGGCTTGCGCTGGTCTGGATTTACGATCTCAACCTCTACACGATTTTCTATCTTAGCACCGGCGCTGGGTCGGCGCTGGTCGACTGGCGCGGCGTCGCCGTCGCGCTGACGGGACCGCTGTTTGCGCTCGGCGCCAAGCAGGAGGACGGCTGGCGAATTCGCTTGTCGCGAGCCGCAACCTTCCAGTCGCTCTCACTGCTCGCCATCTGCGCCTATTTCGCGGTCATGACGGTGCTGGCGACGGCGCTCCGCGGTACCGGTTGGGACTGGTCAGGGAGCCTGCTAGTGGCGATGCTCGCGTTCCTGACGGTCGCGGCGATGGTCCTGTTGCCGAGTCCCAGGGCGCGCAGCTGGGCCAAGGTCAAGCTCGCCAAGCATCTGTTCGAGCACCGCTACGACTATCGCACCGAGTGGCTGCGCTTCACCGACACGCTAGGCCGGGCCGGAACCGATGCGCCGCCGCTAGGGGAACGGGTGATCAAGGCTTTCGCTGACATCGCCGATGCGCCCGGCGGGCTATTGCTCGTGACCGATGGTGCCGGTGCGCTGTCGACGTCGGCTTCGTGGAGCTGGCCAGGCCGCAACCCGCCCGCCGGCGAACTCGAAAGCGCCCGCGAGTTCTGGCGCGAGGTCGAAAGCTCCGGCCGCATCCTTGAGCTCGATGCCTACCGCGGCCGCTGGGGGCATCCCAAGGACCTCCAGATCGAGGTGCCGTCGTGGATTGCCGCCGACGACAAGGCGTGGGCGGGCGTGCCGCTCATCCACAACGACCGGCTGTTTGGTTTGGTCCTGCTCGCCGCCCCCGATTATCGCCGCGCCCTCGACTGGGAAGATTTCGATCTGCTGCGAACCGCCGGACGGCAAGCCGCCAGCTCGCTGGCCGAAGCGCACGGCCAGGAAGCGCTGTCGAATGCCCAGCGGTTCGAGGACTTCAACCGCCGCTTCGCCTTCATCCTCCACGACATTAAGAATCTCGTCAGCCAATTGTCTCTGCTGTCGCGCAACGCAGAGCGGCATGCGGATAACCAGGAATTCCGGACAGATATGATCGCCACGCTGAAAAGTTCGGTGGGCAAGATGAATGAGCTCCTGGCCCGGCTGTCCCCACAGGCAACGCAGCGTACTCAGCGCAGCGAACCGTCGCCCTTGCGCGACATCCTGTCGCCGGCCATCGCCGCCAATCGCCGTAACCACGACGTCCGGCTGCTCGGCGACGCTTCGCTGCGGGCGGTGGTCGACGCGACCGGGCTGGAGCAAGCGGTCGGCCATCTCGTCCGCAACGCCGTCGAAGCCAGCCCCGCCTATAAGCCCGTGACAGTCCGCGTCGCGGAACGCGGAAGCTCGGTATTCGTGACCATCGCCGATCACGGTTGCGGTATGGATGGCGACTTCATTCGCAACCGGTTGTTCCAGCCATTCGCATCGACCAAGGCCGATGGCTTTGGCATCGGCTCGTTCGAGGCCCGCTCCTTGATTGCGGCGATGGGCGGGCGGCTGAGCGTCGACAGCCGGCCTGGTCACGGCACCACCTTCACCATCATGCTTGCCGCCCCCGCCGCGCCAAGCAGCATCCGACGGAAAAGCGCATGAGCGATCCCGACGACCTTCCGGTACTGCTGATCGTCGAGGACGACGAAGGCCTCCAGCGCCAGCTGAAATGGGCGTATGACGGCTATCGCGTCTTCGTCGCCGGCGACCGCGCATCGGCGATCGAGGCTTTGCGCGTCCACGAACCGGCGGTGGTCACCCTCGACCTTGGCCTGCCGCCGGATCCAGACGGCACCGAGGAAGGCTTCGCGACCCTGACCGAGATGGTCCGACTGAAGCCCGATACCAAGGTCATTGTGGCCTCAGGGCATGGCGCGCGCGAAAGCGCGTTGAAGGCCATCGCTTGCGGCGCCTATGATTTCTATCGCAAGCCGGTCGATATCGACGAGCTGGGCCTGATCGTCGCCCGCGCCTTCCACCTCCACGATATCGAATCCGAGAACCGGCGCTTCGAAGAGAGCGGCGAAACGGCCGTTCTTGGCTCGATGATCAGCGCCGCTCCGGAAATGCTCAAGGTTGCCAAGACCATCGAGCGCGTGGCGAGTGCCGGCGTCTCGGTCATGCTGCTCGGCGCCAGCGGCACCGGCAAGGAGTTGCTGGCCCGAGCGGTCCATGAGCAGAGCGGCCGGAGTGGCGGTGCGTTCGTCGCGATCAATTGCGCAGCCATTCCGGAGAACCTGCTGGAGTCGGAACTGTTCGGTTATGAGCGCGGCGCCTTTACCGGCGCGGTCAAAGCGAATGTCGGAAAGATCGAGTTGGCCGAAGGCGGAACACTGTTCCTCGACGAAGTCGGCGACATCCCGCTGGCCCTGCAAGTCAAGTTGCTGCGCTTCCTCCAGGAGCGCGTGATTGAGCGCATTGGCGGCCGCCAGCCGATCCCGGTCGATACCCGGATTGTTTGCGCGACCCATCAGAACCTTGAGGTCATGATCGCCACCGGCGGCTTCCGCGAAGATCTTTATTATCGGCTGGCCGAGGTCGTTGTGAAAATCCCGTCGCTGGCCGAGCGCGCCGGAGACTCGGTTCTGCTCGCCCGACACTTCGTCAATTCATTCGCCCGCGACATGAACCCCAAGGTTCAGGGCCTCGCTCCTGATGCTGTCGCGGCGATCGATGCCTATTCGTGGCCGGGCAATGTCCGTGAGTTGGAGAATCGCGTTAAACGAGCGGTGATCATGACCGACGGCAAGATGATCGGCGCCGGCGATCTCGATCTGCCGTGCGGCACCGATGGGGCGCCGCCGACGATCAACCTGCGCGCCGCGCGCGAGGTCGCCGACCGCCGGGCGATCCGCCAGGCGATGACCCGCACCGAGAACAATATTTCGGGCGCCGCCAAGCTGCTCGGGATCAGCCGACCGACGCTCTATGACCTTTTGAAACAATATCGACTGCAAGCGTAGGGTAGCATTCGACGAACGCACTTGCGGCGCGGTCTGTCGCGGCTACGCTCCCTGCTCGAATTTCTTGTTGAGCAAGGGACATCTCCACATGGATCGTCGATCATTTCTG
>JBDSXT010000007.1:0-4294 GCA_039925985.1 Sphingomicrobium sp. | reverse complement strand
GCGACGCATCAGGAGGAGCAAGGCAGACGTGTCGGTCAGGCTCAACGGGCGAAGCGAGACGTCAGTCATCGCTTGCCAACGCCGGCGCCCAGACTAGCGAGAAGGTCGTCCAGCTGCTCGAGCTGCTCGGGCATCCCGCCCTCCATCCCGATAAAGGATTCGTCGAGCGCTTCCTTCGATCGATAGAGCTCGTGGAAGGTCAGCAGCGTCTTGCCGCCAGTTTCCTCGAAGGTCACCGTCGTCACGGCGCCATCCTCACCTTCATCATTGGTCCAGACGAGGCGCGAGCCCGGTGTCACTTCGAGATATTTGCCAAAGAATGCCGAGGAGTTTGAGGCGTCCTGCCCGAACTCGACACGGTATCTGCCCCCGGTGCGAACGTCCATCTCGCAGGACAACAGGAGCACCCCCGTCGACTTCGGCGCCCACCACCGCATGAACAGCTCGGGCCTGGTCCAAGCCTCGAACACGATACGCGCTGGGGCGTCGAACGTTCGCGCAACGACCAATTCCCGGTCGGACTTCCGTTCCACCAAAGTGCCATTCTGCGTGCTGGACTGACTACCGCTTAGGCCCATCGAATTTCTCCTTGAGTTTCAGTTCCCCGACCACCTTGTCCAACACGTCGAAGCGCGCGTCCCAGAGTAGGCGGTAGCTGTCGATCCATGCTGTCTCCGCCTCCAGCGCGCCAAGTCCGAGCTTGCAGGTCCGCACGCGCCCGACTTTCTCCGTGGTGACGAGCCCCGCCCGCTCCAAGACGCCGACATGCTTCTTCATGCCCGTCAGGGTCATGTGAAAATTCTCGGCAAGGGCCGTGATCGAAGCGTCGGTGCGTCCGAGCTGTTCTAGAACGCCACGCCGAGTCGCGTCCGAAAGCGCGGCGAACGAAGCATCAAGACGGGGGTTTAAATACTGAACCATACGGTTCAGTGTCTAAAGGAGGATCTGGCGATTGGCAAGGCCCACACCCGCTTAAGAGTGCGCGACAGGTCGGTCGCTTTCCGCCGCGCCTCGTGAAGAGCCCAATAATCGGGTTGCGAATTCGCCTGCCTCAGTCGCAGGCGAGGTGGAGCTTCCAGCCTAGCCAGGCGGCGAAAATGCTGCCGACCGCGACGATCAGCAGGCTGTCGGCGACGGTTACGCCAAGCTGCACGGCGACGGTCAGGATTAGCGTCGCGAAGACCATCAGGCCCGAGTTGACGATGTTGTTGGCGGCGATTGTCCGGGCGGTTTCGGACTTGGGCACAGTGGTCGTCAGGAACGCGTAGAGCGGGACCACAAACATGCCGCCGGCGATGGCCACGCCGAGCAGGTCGAGCACGATCATCCAGGCGTTGGGTTCATCGAGGAACGAGCGGATGTCGTGGAGCTCGCCGCTGCTGGCCGGCCAGGCGTGCACCCGGCGGTAGAGGTCGAGGACGAACAGGCCCATGGCGATTGCCGATGCCGGTGCGAATCTGGCCGATACCTGCCCGTTGAGCAGCCGGTTGACGGCCACCGAGCCGATCGCGATGCCGACCGAAAAGGTGCCGAGGAACAGGGTCGCAACGGTTTGGCCGGAGCCGAGGCTGTTCTTGACCAAGGGAGGGAATTGCGCGGCGAGGACGGCGCCCATCGCCCAGAAGAAACTGATCGCGAGAATGGCGAGGTAGAGGCGGCGGACGTGCAAGGTGGCGCTGACCAAGGTGATCGACGCGCGAACGATGTGCCAGTCCATCCCGCGCTTGGGCAAACCGGGGATTTCGGAATCGTCGGATGGCGGCGCCGGCGGGACATAGGAGCCGGCGACGCGGCCGATAAGCGCAACCAGGATGACCCCAAGCGCCGCCCATTCGGCGTGATAGGTGCCGTCGGGCCGTTGCAGCACCAGCACTCCGCCAAGAATGGTCCCGCCGAGGATCGCAATGTACGTGCCGGCCTCGACCAAGCCGGTCCCGCCGAGGACTTCGTCGCGCTCGAGATGCTGGGGCAGGATCGCATATTTGATCGGCCCGAAGAACGTCGAGTGGACGCCCATCGCGAACAGTGCACTTAGCAGCAGTGGGATGTTGTGCAGCAGTAGGCCCGCAGCGCCGACGATCATGATCAGGATTTCGGCCGTCTTGACGATGCGGATAATCCTCGCCTTGTCGTTGGCGTCGGCAAGCTGGCCGGAGAGCGCCGAGAAGAGGAAAAAGGGCAGGATGAACAGCGCTCCGGCAATGCCGTTGAACGTCGCCTCCTTGGTCGCGTCGTTGAAGATTGCATAAGTGGCGAGGATGACCATCGCCGACTTGAACAGATTATCGTTGAAGGCGCCGAGCAATTGCGTGACGAAAATCGGCAAGAAGCGCCGCGTGCGAAGCAAATGGCCGACGTTCTGGATCAAAACAGGGTGGCGCCGGCTCGCATAGCTGGTCCGTGGCTTAGCAGCTTTGCGCGAGCCGCCAAACGCTATAACGGCGTCGCTCAACGATGTTGTCGCTGCCCAACCTGCTGACCCTCTCGCGGATCCTGGCTGTGCCGATCCTCGTTTTCTTGCTGTGGCGGCCGGCGCCGCTCGATTATGCGATCATCTTCGTGCTCTACTGCGTGGTCGGCATCACCGACTATTTTGATGGCTATCTGGCCCGCGCGCATGGGCAGATTTCGAAGCTCGGGCAGTTCCTCGATCCGATCGCCGACAAGATCATGGTCGCGGCGGTGATCATGATGCTGGTATCGTCGCGCAAGATGAGCGGCGAGCCGGTGATCCACGGGCTGCACATCATCCCGGCGCTGATCATCCTGCTGCGCGAGATCATCGTCTCGGGCTTGCGCGAATTTTTGGCGCAGTCGCGGGTTTCGATGCCGGTCAGCGCGCTCGCCAAATGGAAGACGACGTTGCAGCTGGTCGCGCTCGGCGCGCTGATCCTGGGCGGTTCGGTTCCGGGCCAATTGTGGGTGCACAATGTCGGGCTGGCGAGCCTGTGGGCGGCAGCCGCCCTGACCCTGCTGACTGGCTACGATTATCTGAGGACCGGCATCCGCCACATGGATTAGCGTTTTTTCCGCGCACTAATCGGATTTCCCGTTCGCACTGACCAAGTTTAATCGTTTCCGTCGTTCGACAGGTCGGCCTAGCGAGCTTCAAAACCAGACATAGGAGTCGTGACACCATGGACGCAAAGACGAGCGGCAGCCCCTTGGACTGCCCGGTAAACCCCGCGGTACGCTCCTTGCTGGGGCGGACCAACCGCGATTGGTGGCCTGATTCACTGCCGCTCGACGTCCTTCACCAAAGCGGCGGATCGGCCGATCCGATGGGCGACGACTTCGACTATGCCGAGGCGTTCAACGCGCTCGATTACGCGGCGCTCAAGGCGGACCTGACGGCGCTGATGACCGACAGCAAATCGTTCTGGCCCGCCGATTATGGTCACTATGGGCCGTTCTTCATCCGTATGGCTTGGCACGCGGCCGGCACTTATCGCACCGCCGACGGCCGCGGCGGGGCGAGTAGCGGCCAGCAGCGCTTTGCACCGCTCAACAGCTGGCCCGACAACGGCAATCTCGACAAGGCGCGGCGGCTGCTGTGGCCGATCAAGCAGAAATACGGCAAGCACATCAGCTGGGCCGACCTGTTCATCCTCACCGGCAATGTGGCGATCGAATCGATGGGCGGGCCGGTGTTCGGCTTTGGCGGCGGCCGCAAGGACGTGTTCGAGGCCGAGCGCGACATTTATTGGGGCGCCGAGGAGAATTGGGTCGAGTCGACCGAAACGCGGATTCAGCCCGACCGCGAGCTCGAGCTCGAGCATCCGCTCGCGGCGATCCAAATGGGGCTGATCTACGTCAATCCGGAAGGCCCGGGCGGCAATCCAGACGCGCTGCAATCGGCGCGCGACATCAAGATCACGTTCGAGCGGATGGCGATGAACCATGAGGAGACGGTCGCGCTGACCGCCGGCGGACATACGTTCGGCAAGGCGCATGGCGCCGGCGATCCGAGCCTGGTCGGGGCCGCGCCGGAGGGCGCCGACATGTCGCTGCAGGGCCTCGGCTGGAGCAATGGCCACGAGAGCGGCATCGGCGAGCATACGACGACGAGCGGCATCGAAGGGTCGTGGGTGAACACGCCGACCGAGTGGACGGAGAATTATTTCCGCCTGCTGCTCGACTATGAGTATGAGCTGGTGAAGTCGCCGGCCGGAGCTCAGCAGTGGCAGCCGATCGACCAGAAGCCCGAGGACATGGCGCCGGCCGCTCACGATCCGTCGAAGCGCGTGCCGACGATGATGACCACCGCCGACATGGCGCTCAAGGTCGACCCGGA
>JBDSXT010000006.1:0-2498 GCA_039925985.1 Sphingomicrobium sp. | reverse complement strand
ATCGGCGCCGATCCGCACGCACAATCCGCCTACGGCCGCTCGAAGGGCGAAGGCGAGCTCGCGGTCCGCACCGCCTTCCCCACCGCCACCATCCTTCGCCCGTCGCTCGTGTTCGGGGCCGAGGACCGGCTGACCAACCGTTTCGCCGGCCTCGCCCGCCTTCCGTTCCTGCCGGTGATCGCCGCCCAGCGCCGCTTTCAGCCAGTCTACGTCCGCGATCTCGCCGAAGCGATCGCAAAGGCGGCGCTCGATCCTGGCCAATATGGCGGCACGACCTACGAAATCGGCGGTCCGCAAGTGATGACCATGCGCGAGATCAATGCTGCCGTCCTCGAAGCCAGCGGCCAGTCGACCGAGCTCATCGACATGCCCGATTTCGTCGCCTCGTCGCTATCGCGCGTCGGCTGGCTGCCGGGATCACCGCTGACCCGAGACCAGTGGCTGATGCTCCAGCACGACAATGTCGCCACGGCGGACACCCCCGGGCTCCAAGCCTTCGCGATCAAGCCGACGCCGCTCGGCGCGGTCGCTCACCAGTGGCTGGGGCGCTTCCAGGCCGGGGGCCGCTTCCATAACGCCGCTCGTCCGGCGCCTGCCGCCGACACACCGGTCGTTTCTTAAGCCGTGCCGATTCTGCTCCTCGTCATCATCCTCGGCATCGTCGAGGGCGTCACCGAATTCCTGCCCGTGTCGTCGACCGGACATTTGATCCTCGCCACTGAATTGCTCGGGTTCGACGCCGCCAAATGGGCCTTGTTCAACATCGCCATCCAGCCCGGCGCGATCCTCGCCATCGTCGTTCTCTACTGGCGCACGTTCTGGAACGTGCTCGTCGGCCTCTTCCACCGCAGCCCGAGCGCGTTTGCCTTTGTCCGCAACCTTTTCATTGCCTTCGTTCCGGCGGTCGTCCTCGGCCTCGCGCTCGGCGATTATATCGAGACGCTGCTCGGCAACGCCTGGGTCGTCGCCGTCGCGTTGATCGTCGGCGGGATCGCCATCCTGATCGTCGAGAAATTCGCCCGGCCTCGCGAGCAAGCGGGCGGCGTCGCCGGCCTGTCGCTCAAGCAATCGGGCTTGATCGGCCTGGTCCAGTGCCTGGCGATGGTGCCCGGCGTCAGCCGCTCGGGCGCGACCATCCTGGGTGCGATGAGCTTCGGGGTCGACCGCAAGACCGCCGCCGAGTTCAGCTTCTTCCTCGCCGTGCCGACGCTGGCTGGCGCCACGGCGCTGCAATTGTTCAAGCACCGCGCCGAGATCACGTCGGACCAACTGGCGTGGATCGGCATCGGCAGTCTGGTCTCGTTCGTGGTCGCGGTGATCGTCGTCAAGGCATTCATCTCGATCATTACCCGCTTCGGTTTTGCGCCATTCGCCTGGTACCGCATTGCAGCCGGCGCGGCCGCCCTCGTCTGGCTCGGCATGCGATGATTTATTTGGCGCGCAAGGAATGCTAAGCTCTTCATCTGCAAGGTGATGACCCGAGTCTCGAGGAGTTCAGACATGCGCGCGTTCCAGCTCATTGTTCCACTCGTTTTGATGGCCAGCCCGGCGCTCGCTCAAGTCCGGCCCGCGCCGCCACCCGAGACGATCACGGTCCCGCCCGAGCTGACCGACCCGGCGACGGCCGACCGCATCGGCGGCATGATGCAGTCGCTGTCGAAGGCGCTGCTCAACTTGCCGGTCGGCGAGATCGAGGCGGCCGCTCAAGGGCGGCCCGTCACCCAGGCCGATCGCCGCGAAACCGTCCGCGACCTTGGCCGCAAACAGGACCCGAACTTCGAGCGTAACCTCGACCGCGACCTGGCGGCGAGCCGCGGCGCCATGCAGTCCGGCATGAAGGCTTTCTCGACCGCGCTTCCCGCTGTGCTGAAAAGTCTCGCCGAGGCCGGCCGGGCGATCGAGCAAGCCACCGCCAACCTGCCCTCCCCGGTCTATCCACGACGCTAGGCCTCACCGTCATTGCGAGGACCCCAGACTTGATCCGGGGGACGCGGCAATCCAGCCAAAACAAGGAAGCTGAATTGCCTTGCGCCGCTCGCAATGACGAAGAGAGGAACGCCTAGACGCCCGCGCTCCTCGCGCTAAAGCTGGCGCTTCATGTGGCAGCTGTTCCAATTTCCTCTGTGCCCATTCTCGCGCAAGGTCAGGCTGGTCCTTGCCGAAAAGGGCATCGCGCATGAGCTGGTGCGCGAGAATCCGTGGGAACGGCGCGACGAATTCATCGACCTGAACCCGGCCGGCGAGACGCCGGTGATGGTCGATCCTGAGGCCGGCATCACGCTGATCGGCAGCCAGTCGATCGTCGAATATTTGGAAGAGACGGTCGAGCGCATGCCGATGATCCACGGCAATGCCATCTTGCGGGCCGAGATTCGCCGCCTCGCCCAATGGTTCGACGAGAAGCTCTTCCGCGAAGTCGTCGAGCCGCTGATGAACGAGCGGATGCGCAAACGGCTGGTCAGCCGCGAATCGCCCGATACCCGCATCCTGCGCGACGC
>JBDSXT010000005.1:0-7978 GCA_039925985.1 Sphingomicrobium sp. | reverse complement strand
CGGTCGACGCTGTCGATCGCCGCTTTCAACTGCCGGTCGGTATAGGGCTTGAGCAGGCAACCGACGGCGATCTCCGCCGCTCCAGGATACGGATTGCCGGTCGCGAACAGCGTCGGGATGCCGCGCTCCTTCGCCGCTTGGGCAAGATGGATGCCGGTTTGCTGGCTGCGCAGCCGCACGTCGCTGACGATCAGGTCGACTTGCTCGCTGTCGAGCACCTTCATCGCCTCATCGAAATCGTCGACCGTGGCGACGATCTCATAGCCCGCATCGGCCAGCATGGTCTCATTGTCGAACGCCGTCAGCGGCTCGTCCTCGACAATGAGGATCCGCTTGACGATTCGGTTGCGCTTGCTGAACAGCATGGTCACCTTATCGAGGAACAGACGTGCCCCCGCAACGCACAAAACCGGATACTGTGCCGCGCCGCCGGGGCGCCGGTCGAATGATCGCGACAAAGCCCGAGCCGCGCGAGACTGGGCCGCAACGGATCGCCAAGCTTCTCGCCCGCGCCGGCATCGCTTCTCGCCGCGATGTCGAACGGATGATCGCCGACGGCCGCATCGCGCTCAACGGATCGGTGCTAACCACGCCGGCGACTTTGCTCACCGACCTCGCCGGCGTGACGGTCGACGGCAAGCCGGTCCGGCCGCCGTCGGCGCCGCGGATGTTTCGCTACTACAAACCGCAAGTGACTCTCACTGCGGAGCGCGACCCCAAGGGCCGCCCGACGATTTACGACCGCCTGCCCAAGGATCTGCCGCGGTTGATTCCCGTCGGGCGTCTCGACTTCATGACCGAGGGTCTGCTTCTCCTCACCAACGACGGCGAACTGAAGCGCCAGCTTGAGCTGCCAAGCACTGGCGTCACGCGCCACTACCGCGCCCGCGCCTTTGGGGCCGTCAGCCAGGCGGCGCTCGAGGACTTGGCCGAAGGCGTCACCATCGAGGGCATGCGTTACGGCTCGATCGACGCCAATCTCGAACGCCGGACCGGCCGCAATTGCTGGATCCAGATGAGCCTGACCGAGGGCAAGAACCGCGAAGTCCGCCGAGTCCTCGAACATCTCGGGCTCCAAGTGTCGCGCCTCATCCGTACCGGCTACGGCCCGTTCGACCTGCGCGGGCTCGAGCCTGGAGGAGTCGCGGAAATCGACCGCAGCGAGCTCGGCCACTTTCGCAACAGCCTCAGGTGAGAATTATCGCCGGGCAATGGCGGGGGCGCATTTTGCTCGCGCCGCCGGGGACTCTAACTCGGCCGACCGCTGATCGCGTCCGCGAAACCCTGTTCTCGATGCTCGCCAGCCGCCTCGGCTCGTTTAAGGACTTGCGCGTTGCCGACCTGTTTGCCGGTACCGGCGCCTTGGGGCTGGAAGCGTTGTCCCGCGGCGCCTCGTTCGCCTGTTTCGTCGAAAGCGACGCGCAAGCGGCGGCGGCCATCAAGGCCAATGCGGAACAACTGGGGGCGCTCGACCGAGTGCAGGTTCGCGGTGGCTCGGCGCTGGCCCTGCCGATCGAACAGCCGTTCGATCTGGTCTTCGCCGATCCGCCCTATGCGCCGGGCTCAGGGACTGCCGCGGCCAGCGCCGTGGGGGCCGCGCAATGGCTAGCGCCCGGCGGCTGGATGGCCGTCGAAACGGCGTCCGAGGATTCGGTCGACCCCGGCCAATGGACGCTCGACACGGAGCGCAAAGTCGGCCGCGCCAAGCTTACCCTTTTGCGCTCGGCTTTGCCTTTTTCGCGGCTTTCTTGATTTCGTCGAACTCGCTCGAAATCCGGCGTCCGATGGCGGCAGCGGCGGCTTTGCCAGCAGCTTTGACAGTCTTGCCCGACTTGCCGTCGGTGCCCCGGCCGTGACGGCTCTCGGTAACCACTGCCATGGCCGCCGTCGCACCGACCGCGAGCAAGTCGGCGACCAGCGGGCTTTCTAGCAGCTTGAGGAGCGTGTCGACCGCCGTCCCGCTGGCCGGGCGCGGCGATGCGGCCGCCTTGCTGACCGGCTTGCGTGCCGCACCCTTCGCTTTCGGCTTGGCGGCGACGCGCTTGGCGCCGGTTTTAGCGGCGGTCTTCTTCGAGCTTGCTTTCTTGGCCATCGCTTCCCTCCCTGAATTTGGTCTCGTCGGCTTTAACTGACGCGCCGCATTTTGGTATCCTCGAACGGCTTGGCAAGCGAGCAGGCGTCGGCATGGTCATTGTCGAGCCAGCGACCGACGTCCTCGGGCCACAGCATCACCGGCATCGCCTTGGGATGCACCGCGCCGACCGTCGCGTTCGCGTCGCACGTCAGGAACGCCATGTACGGCCCTTCGTCGCCCGGCCGCCAGATGCCGGCAAAGGCGAACAGCGGCGGATGCTCGTCGGCCATGCCGAACCACACCTTTGACTTTCGCTTTGTCTCGGGATGCGGCTCCGCGGTCCATTCGCAAAAGCTGGTCGCGGGGACGATGCAGCGGCGCTTGGGGTCATTGAGCGCATTGCGCCAGAACGGGCTCGCCAGATTGCGGACGTTGGTCACCGGCCGCGACCCGGCCGAGGCCGGCCCCGGAAAACCCCATTTCATCATCGACAGGGCCAGCCCGCCATCGTCCTTGCGGCGCAGCACCGGCGCCTGGTGGCCGGGGTAAATCTCGTCGAACGCCGGCACGTTGCTGGTGTCGCCATCGAACGATCCGAAAATCCGTCGAAGCTCGTCGACAGTCGCGGTCATGCTGTAGAGATTGCACATCGCCGAAGCGCTTAGCGAACCCGCCACTGTATTGACAAGGTAACACACTAGGCTTACCGGCCTGGTGCAGCAGTGGGAGGACATCCATGTACAGCCAGACCGAACTCGACGAAGCCGTCGCGGCGGGCGCGATTACCGCCGAGGCCGCCGGGTCGCTGCGCGCTTTCATCGAGCGCCAGGATTCAAGCTCGACCGTCGATGAAGAGCAGTTCCGGCTGTTGACCGGGTTCAACGACATCTTCGTCTCGATCGCCGCCGCTATCCTGTTGTTCGCGGTCGCCTGGATCGGGCATCAGCTCGGCCAAAGCCTTGGTCTGTCGATCGACGGCGAAGGACCGGCCCCGACCGGCCCGCTGGCCGTCGCCGCGACCGCCTGGGGCCTGGCTTTGTTTTTTACCGCCAAGCGGCGAATGGCGCTGCCTTCGATCCTGTTGCTGCTCGCCTTTGTCGGCGGCGTGTTCGCTGCCGTCGGGTTTGGCTTAGTGCTGGCCATCGGCCCCGACCGGCTCAACAATAATCCGCAATTGGCCGGTGTCCTTGCAGCTGGCGCCGGCGCTGCTGCTGCCGCCGCCGCCTGGTTTCACTGGAGGCGCTTCCGGGTTCCGATCACCGTCGCCGCCGGCGCCGCGGCCGTGGCAGCAATCGCCGTCGGGTTGCTGGTCGCAGCGCTTGGCGACAGCGCCGAAAACGCCCGCAATCTGATTCTCGGCTTCGTGCTGCTGCTCGGCATCGGCACCTTCCTGTTCGCCATGTGGTGGGACGGTTCGGACCGGGCGCGCATCACCCGCCGCGCCGATGTCGCCTTCTGGCTCCATCTGCTGGCGGCGCCGATGATCGTCCACCCGGTCTTCACCTTGCTCGGGCTCACCGACGGTAACGCGACCATCGGCGAAGGCTTCGTCGTCATCCTGCTCTACGTTGTTATCGCCATCACCGCGCTGGCCATCGACCGCCGGGCTCTGCTCGTCTCGGCTCTGGCCTACGTTCTGTTCGCGATGCAACAATTGTTCGAGCAGTTCGGCGCCGTCGAGCTCAACGTCGCTCTAACCGCATTGGTCATCGGCTCGGCGCTTCTGCTGCTCTCGGCCTTCTGGCATCAGGCCCGGGACGCCGTGGTCAGGCCCCTGCCCTCCGGACTGCGCGAGCGCCTGCCGATCGTCAATCGTTTGACCGCCCTCCAACCAGCCGCATAAGCCGGCGCTCAATGGGGGCCAGGACCAGTCCGAGGTCCTGGCCCCGCTTGAGCACCACGCCATGTTCGCCGATCAATGCGAATGCCCCCTGCTTCAAGCGAAGCGCGGGACGCTTCTCGATACGCATTTCGGGCCGTTCGCTGGCCCGCCGGAACGCCGCGAACACCGCCGCCTCGGGCGAAAAGGCGATCGCATAGTCGCGCCAGTGGCCCGCCGCGACCATCCGTCCATAAAGGTCGAGGATACGGTTCAGCTCGTGGCGGTCAAAGGCGGCGATCTTGCGCCGGTCCCGGGGGTCCGGGAACGGCGCGACGACGCTCAAGCGCGTTTCGCCTTGGGTTCGGGAAGGTTTGCGCGCTTCAGCAATTCGACTTCCTGGCGCAGCGCCGCGATCTCCCGCTCGAGCTCGGCAATGCCGACCCGCGACGGATCGACGTCCTCGCCGCAAGGAGTGCCATAAGGAATGAAGCCGGGGCTGTAATGGATCGAATCGATCGGCACTGCCCGGGCCGGGATGCCGACCACGGTCGCGCCCGGCGGAACGTCCTTGGTGACGACCGAATTGGCGCCGACCTTGGCGCCCGCGCCGACCACCACCGGCCCCAGGATCTGGGCGCCCGAGCCAATCACCACGCCGTCGTCGAGAGTCGGATGCCGTTTGCCGCCGATCCCGGTCGAGGGGTTGGTGCCGCCCAATGTGACACTCTGGTAAATCGTCACATCGTCGCCGATCTCGGCCGTCTCACCGATCACGGTGAAGCCATGGTCGACGAAGAAATGGCGGCCGATTGTCGCGCCTGGATGGATGTCGATCGCCGTCAGGAACCGCGCCAGATGATTGACCACCCGGGCCAGGAAATACAGCTTCCCGCCATACAGCCAATGCCCGATGCGGTGCATGCCCAGAGCAAGCACGCCCGGATAAAGCAGCACTTCCCAGCGCGAACGCGCTGCGGGATCGCGCGCCTTGACCGAGTCGAGATAGGCGATCAGCCCAGTATCCACGCGAACCCCTTATTCTTGGTCGCGCCAATTTAGGTGTGAGCCGCCCGAAATGCCAGCCGAATGGATGGTTGCCCTTGGCCGGCTGCTTGCGAAACTCGCCGAGCTTCGGCAAGCCGCCGTCAAATCGCAGGGCCGGAGGGCGCCATTTTCCCATCGTTGTTCGCCGATCCGACGTTGCTCCTGACCTTTGCGGCGATCGGCTTTGCGGCGCAGATCATCGACGGTGCGCTGGGCATGGCCTTCGGGCAAATCTCGAGCACGTTACTGATCAGCATGAGCGTGCCCCCGGCCGCCGCATCCGCTGGCGTCCACACCGCCGAAACCTTTACCACCGCGGTGTCGGGCATCAGCCATATCGCCCACGGCAACGTCGACTGGCGGCTGTTCTTCCGGCTGGTGATTCCCGGGGTGATCGGCGGCATCCTTGGTGCCTACGTGCTGACCCAGATTGACGCGACCACTGCCAAACCATTTGTCCTCGCTTACCTGACTGCGCTCGGACTCTACCTCTTCTATCGGGGCGTGATGCACCGCCATACCGAGCGTCAGCCAAAGGTCGTTGCGCCCTTGGGCCTCGCCGGCGGCTTCCTCGACGCGGCCGGCGGTGGTGGCTGGGGCGGCATCGTCACCTCGAACCTCCTCGTCCAGGGCAGCAACCCGAGGAAAACGATCGGGACCGTCAACACCGCCGAGTTCTTCGTCACCGTGACAATATCCGCGACGTTTATCGCCACCATGGGCCTGGCCGCCTTTACCACCGCGACGGCGGGCCTGCTGATCGGCGGTGTCGCCGCCGCGCCGTTCGGGGCGTGGATCGCCAAGCGCATCAATCCCGATTTGTTGCTGACCATGGTCGGCGCGCTGCTAACACTTGTCAGCCTCTACGGGCTCTACCGAGCCTTGAGTTGATCGCCAGAGACGCTTAGTCCGGTCGGATTGATCGGAAGCGCCACTGACCACTTACCTGCCGACCATCAAACAGCTCCAATATCTGGTCGCCTTGCGCGAGCATGGCCATTTCGGACGGGCTGCGGCCGCTTGCTATGTCACCCAGTCAACGCTTTCGGCCGGCTTGCGCGAGCTCGAGACCCTGCTCGGCGTCACTCTGGTCGAGCGGACCCGTCGCGTCGTCCGCTTCACCGCGCTCGGCGAGAAAATCTCCGACAAGGCTGTCCGCCTGCTTCGCGAAGCCGAAGAAATAGCCGAGGTCGCCCGCGCCGAGGGCCAGCCGCTCCACGGCGAATTGCGAATGGGCGTCATCCCGACGATCGCCCCATTCCTGCTGCCGACGATGCTGCCCAAGCTGCGCCGCGAGTGGCCGAGCCTCAAGCTCTACTTGCGCGAGGAGACCAGCCAGGCTGCGTGCGAGGCGCTTCACCGGGGCCAGCTCGATTGCGTGTTGCTCGCCCTCCCCTACGGCTGCGGCGACGTCGATTCCGCAGCCCTGTTCGACGACCCGTTGTTCGTCGCTTTTCCGCGCGGCGAGGCGCCGGGCGGGGCGACTGTCGACGTGGCCGCGATCGACGAGGCGCGGATGCTGCTTCTTGAGGACGGGCATTGCCTCAAGGACCATGCGCTGTCGGCGTGCAACCGCCCCGAACTTCGCGCGCACGCGGCGATGATGGGCACCTCACTCCACACCCTCGTCCAGATGGTGGATAACGGCCTGGGCGTGACCTTCATCCCGTCGATGGCGATCGACGCTGGCATCCTCGACGGCACCAATGTCGAGGCGAGGCCGCTGCAATCGACACACGGATTCCGCCAAATCGCGCTCATCTGGCGCCGCTCGAGCCCGCGCGAAAGCGAGTTTCAGCTGCTCGCCACTGCACTCCGCCGGATCATGGCGAAGATCGGCAGCGGCAATCGCAAATCGGCGGCCGCCTAGGCGACACTGTCGAGCGGATCGGCGAGATCGAAGCGGTCGGCGTTCATCACTTTTGTCCACGCCTTGACGAAGTCGCGGACGAATTTTTCCTCATTGCCTTTCTCGGCATAGACTTCGGCGGTCGCGCGCAGCTGCGAGTTTGACCCGAAGATGAGGTCGGTGCGGGTGGCCCGCCAGCGTTCCTGCCGGCCGCCTCGGTCATAGCCGATGAACTCCTCGTCGCCGCTCGTATCGACCACTTCCCAGATGGTGTCCATGTCGAGCAGATTGACGAAGAAGTCGTTGGTCAGCTGGCCCTTGCGGTCG
The DNA here is from genome assembly GCA_039925985.1 of Sphingomicrobium sp. Lineage (GTDB taxonomy): Bacteria > Pseudomonadota > Alphaproteobacteria > Sphingomonadales > Sphingomonadaceae > Sphingomicrobium. The sequence goes on along the minus strand of JBDSXT010000005.1, from coordinate 862 downwards.
GTGAGGACGCCCAGCGGCGCATCCTTGTAATTGGCACCCAGCACCCGAAGACCGGCCAACAGCACCGTCATCTCGGGTCCTGACAGGCCAAGCAGCGCCGCCCGATCGAGCAACAGTTCCTCGGTCTTCACGCTATGCTTAGTCTTGAGATAGTTGCGGAAGCCGTCGGCCACCGGTTCCATCACTTCGAAGCTCTCGACGTCCGTCCAATCGAGCGTCGCATCCCCGCGCCCGCCGGTGAACGGCACTTCGACGTCGGAGCCGGCAGCGCGCGCCGCTTTCTCGACCGCCGCCGTCCCCGCCAGCACGGTCGCGTCGGCCATCGACAGGCCGCCTCGCAACTCGTCGATCTTGGCCAGGATGCGGGCGAGTTCCTCGGGCTCGTTGACCGCCCAATCCTTTTGCGGGGCAAGTCGGAGGCGCGCGCCGTTGGCGCCGCCGCGATGGTCCGACCGGCGGTAGGTCGAGGCCGACGCCCACGCCGTCTTGACCAGCTGGCCGATGCTGAGTCCGGCATCGAGTATTTTTGCCGAAAAAGCATCGACGTCGGCATCCGACGGCGTCGTCCCTGCCGGCACCGGATCCTGCCAGATCAGATCTTCCTGCGGCACTTCCGGCCCGAGATAACGGACCTTGGGACCCATGTCGCGGTGGGTGAGCTTGAACCAGGCCCGCGCAAAGGCATCCTTGAATGCCTCATGGTCGTTTCGGAATTTCTCCGAAATCGCCCGGAATTCCGGGTCGACCTTGAGCGCCATGTCGGCGGTGGTCATCATCGTCGGCACGCGCTTCGACGGATCGTGAGCGGCCGGCGCCATGTCCTCGGGCTTCTGGTCGATCGGCTGCCACTGCTGAGCTCCGG
>JBDSXT010000004.1:0-13784 GCA_039925985.1 Sphingomicrobium sp. | reverse complement strand
ACGTGGAAGCGGCCGACCGGAACGAGGTTGAACATGGTGTAGAAAGTCGCGACCTCGAGGATGCGGATGACCGGCATGTCGAGCTCGGCGGCGACATATTCCATCACCGGGATCGGCAGCCAGCCCTGCGTTTGCGTCTCCGCTCCGACCTGCCGCTGGGCGAGGTCGAGCAGCGGGATCGACGCCGACATCTGCCGCCCCGGCGGATATTGCGCGATGATGTCCTTGGCCGCCTTGGCGTTCGCGTCGGTCCACGCAAAGCCCGACCACCGCGCGCGGATTTCGGCGTCGTCGAGGATGGATGCCTGGCCGACCATTAGTGCGTCCTCATCAGATCGGCATTGTGAATCTCGATCTTGCTTATCTTTCCCCCGTTGAGAAACAGCGAGATGCCCACGGGCGTGTCCCAAGGAACCCCTTTGCAGTCAAACCCGACCGCAACTAGATTGAGGTTTCGGATCACGACGTTGGGCCGCGTCGGATGTAAATGCATAATGTAATCAATGCTGCTTGCCTTGCACGTAGCGAAGCGCCTCAGCGCGGTTTTGTCGCGTTCGCCGAGCGCTTTTACAAAATCTGCATCCTGGAAAACGGCCTTCCCCTTAATGGCGGCCACAAGACGCTTTCCTATCGCAATTCCATTGTTTGCGTCGGTAGCGTGCGACTGCTCGCCGGACGTCAACAGAAGTGCAATTAGCAAAGCCTTCACCGGTCGACCTCCCCGAACACGATGTCGATCGCGCTCAGCACGGCGGTGGTGTCGGCGAGCATGTGGCCCTTCATCATGAAGTCCATGGCCTGCAAATGCGAGAAGCCCGTCGGGCGGATCTTGCAGCGGTACGCCTTGTTGGTGCCGTCGGCGACGAGGTAGACGCCGAACTCGCCCTTGGGGCTCTCGGTCGCCACATACACTTCGCCCGCCGGGACGTGATAACCTTCGGTGTAAAGCTTGAAGTGGTGGATCAGCGCCTCCATCGAGGTCTTCATCTCGGCGCGCATCGGCGGGAACACCTTGCGGTCGAGGCTGCCGATCGGGCCGGCCGGCATTTCCTTGAGGCACTGGCGAGCGATCCGCCACGATTGGCGGACTTCCTCGACCCGGACCATGAAACGGTCGTAGCAATCGCCCTTGGTGCCGACCGGAATGTCGAACTCCATCCGGTCATAGACTTCGTAAGGCTGGCTGCGGCGGATGTCCCACGGCACGCCGGCGGCGCGGATCATCGGGCCGGAGAAGCCCCAGGCGATCGCGTCTTCCTTGCTGACGACGCCGATATCGACGTTGCGCTGTTTGAAGATGCGGTTGTCGGCGACCAGGCTGATCGCGTCCTCGAACAACCGCATGCGATTATCGAGGAACTCACCGATCTGGTCGAAAACCTTGGGCGGGATGTCGCCGTGGACGCCGCCGGCGCGGAAGTAATTGGCGTGCATGCGGGCGCCCGACACCGCCTCGTAGATCTGCATCAGATCCTCGCGGATCTCGAACAGCCACAGGTTCGGGGTCATCGCGCCGACATCCATGATGTGGCTGCCGAGATTGAGCATGTGGTTCTTGATGCGGGTCAGCTCGGCCATGAGGACGCGGATGTATTGCGCGCGCAATGGCACCTCGAGCCCCATCAGTTTCTCGATGGCCAGCACGAAGCTGTGCTCCATGCACATCGGCGAGCAGTAATCGAGCCGGTCGAAGTAAGGCAAAGCCTGGGCGTAGGTCTTGTACTCGATCAGCTTCTCGGTGCCGCGGTGGAGCAAGCCGATGTGCGGATCGACCCGCTCGACGATCTCGCCGTCCAGCTCCATGATCAGCCGGAGCACGCCATGCGCCGCCGGATGCTGCGGGCCGAAGTTGAGCGTGTAATTATTCTGCGTCGGATTGCCCGGCGCGATTTCCTCGATGGGCGCGTTGCTGGCGGTGACTTCGAGGGTGCGGGCGGCGGTCATGCCGCGTCTCCGTGCGGCCGGCGGCGGCCCGATGTTTTGGGCCGGGGCTCCTCGGTCACGGTTTTTTTGCCACCGGTATTAGCCGCCTTGGCGCTGTTCGACTTGCGCGCCTCCTGGTGAGCAACCGCGTTGGCCGGCGCGCCGCCGCCGGTCTGGGCCGGCGTGTCGGTCGTCTTGGGAGTTCCGGCTGGCGTCTTCACATTGGCCGGCGCGGGCTTGCCCGGCGCGGGGACAGGCGATGGCGCGCCAGGCTGCTCGCCGGTCGCTTTCTCGTCGCCCGGCAGTCGATACTCGGCGCCTTCCCACGGCATCAGGAAGTCAAAGGTGCGGAAATCCTGGGGGAGCGACACCGGTTCGTAAATGACTCGCTTCTCGGCTTCGGAATAGCGCAGTTCGACATGGCCGGTGAGCGGGAAATCCTTGCGCTGCGGATGGCCTTCGAAACCATAATCGGTGAGGATCCGGCGAAGGTCGGGATTGCCGGCAAAGCCGACGCCGTACATGTCGAAGACTTCGCGCTCGAGCCAGCCGGCGACCGGCCATAGCGAGGTCACGCTCGGCACCGGGGTCGCTTCGTCGGTCGACAGCTTGACGCGGATGCGGCGGTTCCTGGTCAGCGACAGCAGGTGATAAACCACCTCGAACCGCTCAGGCCGCTCGGGATAGTCGACGCCGGCGATCTCCATCAGCTGCTGGTATTCGAGGCCCGGCGTGTCGCGCAGCGCTTTGAGCACGGTGACGATGGACTCGCGGGCAACCACCAAAGTGACCTCGCCGGCCGCCTCGCGGGCCTCGATCAGCGCCTTGCCGACCGCCTTAGTGGCCGCGCTAATCACGCCCTCGTCGGACGCCATGGTGGGGACGTGGCTCGCCATGGCTAGCGCTCGATCGTCCCTTCGCGGCGGATTTTACGCTGGAGCTGGAGAATGCCGTAAAGCAGCGCCTCCGCAGTCGGCGGGCAGCCCGGCACATAGATGTCGACGGGCACGATCCGGTCGCAGCCGCGGACGACGGAATAGCTGTAATGGTAATAACCGCCGCCGTTGGCGCAACTGCCCATCGAGATCACGTAGCGCGGCTCGGACATCTGGTCGTAAACCTTGCGCAATGCGGCGGCCATCTTGTTGCACAAAGTACCGGCGACGATCATCACGTCCGACTGACGCGGACTGGCGCGGGGCGCGACGCCGAAGCGCTCAAGGTCGTAGCGCGGCATGTTGACGTGGATCATCTCGACCGCGCAGCAGGCGAGGCCGAAGGTCATCCACCACAAGGAACCGGTACGCGCCCATGTGAACAGATCCTCGGTGGTGGTGACGAGGAAACCCTTGTCGTCGAGCTCGGTGCGCAAGGCGTGGAGCTTGGCCATGTCGGCGTCGCCAGGGACCAGCCCGGCGAGGCGCGCGAGCTCCTCCTCGGTCGGCATCGCGTCGTGCCTGGGATCGAGCGTCACTCCCATTCGAGGGCGCCCTTCTTCCATGCATAAGCGAGGCCAAGGCCAAGCTCGGCGAGGAAGATCATCATCGCGATCCAGCCCGTCCAGTGGGTCAATTTGAGCGACACCGCCCAGGGGAACAGGAAAGCGGCTTCAAGGTCGAAGACGATGAACAGGATGGCGACCAGATAGAAGCGGACGTCGAACTGCGCGCGGCTGTCCTCGAATGCCGGAAAGCCGCACTCATATTCGCTCAGTTTCTGCGCGTCCGGCTTGTGCGTGCCGGTCAGCCGCGAGACCAGCATCGGCAGCACGACAAAGCCCCCTGACAACGCCAAAGCGATTACGAGGAACAAGAGGATCGGCAGATATCCGGTGGCGACGCTGGCCAAGGTAAACCCCAATAGACGAGAGATGGCGGCGCTTTAGGCGACGGGGCGCGGACGGGCAACTGCGGGGACGGCGTTTTGGGCCCGAAAATCCGGCTTAAATGGGCTTGCAGTGCTTCGATAGCAGAATGGCGACGATGGCCGCGCCTTTGGTTCGGACAAAGCCGGGCTTGTCGAGAGTGGCCCAGCCGGAATCGGCAACGATCAGCAGGCGTTTGCTATCATAAGCGATCTGGGTCGGGTCCGGCAGGGTCAGTCCGTCGACAAGATCATTCATCACGATGCCTTGTGGGCCGACCGTGAACACAATCAGCCGGCCAGGCGCCGCGCCATTGTAGGCGCCGATGTAGCGCTCTGCACAGCGGGCCAGGCCGTCGACGCCACGCAGCGGCTTGCCGTCCTGGCGCGGGAGCAGCGTGCGAATGAAGGCCGCCAAATCGACCGAGCCGATACCCTGGCTGTAGTCGGCGAGGATCAGCTGCTTGCCGTCTTCGGAAAGCGCGGTTCCCTGCGCGCTCTTACCGATTCCGGGCAGAACCACGGCCATCAGCCCCCGCCCGTTCGGAGTCAGGCGGAAGACCATGCCGTTCTGGCTGTCGCTGACGAACACCTGACCCTTCGACGCTGAGACGTCGCCGGGATGGAATTCGCCGACAGACGGAGAAATGCGCGTGCGGACCTTACCGCGTTGGTCGAGTGCGATGAGCGCGCCGCGAGCGCACGCCAGAATGCCGCGAACGCCGGGCGGGCAATCGGCGGCGACCCACAGGCGCTTACGGTTGGCGTCCCAGGCAATCGCGAAGGGATGAAGGCCGGCAGGAAGCACCGCCATCGTCCGGCACGACCTGCGGCAGGCGAGGATGGTGCGGTCGAGGACGCTCGAGACCCAGATCGTGCGGCCATCGCTCGCGACGCCTTCGACGATGCGATGACTCGGATCGATGGTCAGCACGGTCGTCGGTTGCAGCGAGCCCGCAGCCGCGGCCACCAACGCCGGCAGGATCACCGCAGCGAGCCTGCGATCAGCTTGTGCAAACGCGAGTGGACGTCGCCGTTGCCAGCGAGATATTGGCGACGCTCGATCATTTGATCGGAGCCGCGATAATCGGTGATGAAGCCGCCCGCCTCGCGGACCAGCAGCAAGCCGCCGGCGACGTCCCAAAGGTCGAGGTCATCCTCCCAAAAGCCGTCGAGGCGTCCGGCCGCGATCCAGGCGAGATCGAGGGCCGCCGATCCAAAGCGGCGCACGCCGGCGACGTGCGGCGCCACGGCTGCGTAAATCTTGCTCCACGCTTCGACATCGCCGCGCCCGCAATGCGGCAGGCCGGTGCCGATCACGCATTCGGACAGGTCGCGGCGGGCCGACACGCGCAGCCGGCGCTCGTTGAGCCAGGCGCCGCGGCCTTTCTCGGCCCAGTAACTCTCGTCGGTCAGCGGCTGGTAGACCAATGCCTGAGTGATCTCCGACCGAGCTCCAGGCCGCCGCTCCTCAACCGCGATGCTGATCGAGAAATGCGGGATTCCGTGCAGAAAGTTGCTGGTGCCGTCGAGCGGGTCGACGATCCACCGCGGCTTGTCGGGACTGCCCTCGACCTCGCCGCCTTCCTCAAGCAGCATCCCCCAGTCGGGACGCGCGGCGCGCAGTTCGTCGACGATGGTCTCCTCGGCACGCTTGTCGGCGAGGCTGACGAAATCGGCCGGCGCCTTGCGGCTGACCTGCAATTGCTCGACCTCGCCAAAGTCGCGGCGCAGGCGCGGCGCCGCCTTGCGCGCGGCCCGCTGCATCACCGTGATCAGGCCGGAATGGGAGACCATTCCTTATTCCGCCCGCCGGACATATTCCTGGCTGTAGACGTCGACGACGATCCGGGTGCCGGCGCCGATGTGCGGCGGGACCATCACGCGGACGCCATTATCGAGGACGGCCGGCTTGTAGCTCGATGACGCTGTCTGCCCCTTCACGACCGCGTCCGCCTCGACGATCAACGCCTCAATGGTATCGGGAAGTTGGACCGAAATCGGCCGCTCGTCATAGAGCTCCATGACCACGTCCATGCCATCCTGGAGGAAGGCCGCGGCGTCGCCGAGCAAGTCCTTGGGCAGGCTGATCTGCTCATAGGTTTCCTTGTCCATGAAGGTCAGCATGTCGCCGTCGGCGAACAGGAACTGAAAATCCTTGGTGTCGAGCCGGACGCGCTCGACCGTCTCGGCGGAGCGGAAGCGGACGTTGTTCTTGCGGCCGTCGATAAGATTCTTCAGCTCGACCTGCATGTAGGCGCCGCCCTTGCCCGGCTGGGTGTGCTGGATTTTCACCGCACGCCAGATGCCGCCTTCATATTCGATGATGTTGCCGGGACGGATGTCCACGCCGCTGATCTTCATGCCTGTCTCGTCAGAATGATTTGGGAAAGAGCCGTTGCGCACCTAGCCGTTGGTCTTTTTCCCGGCAAGCAGCGGATAGGGATTGATGGGCGTGCCCTGGTACCATTTCTCGCCGGGGTTCATCCGGTTGATCGCGAAATGGAGGTGCGGTCCGGCAGGATTGGCGTTGCCGCTATAGCCGACGAAGCCCACCGGCGCTCCGCGAAGCAGGTGCTCACCCTCGATCAGCCCCGGCGCATAGGCGCTGAGGTGCGCGTAATAATAAGTCCAGCGACCGTCGTCTGAGCGGACATAGACGCTGTTGCCGCCGCCGCCGTTACTGAAATAGATCTTCTCGACGCGGCCCGGCGCGGCGGAAATCACCGGTCGGCCGACCGGTGCCATGATGTCGATGGCGTCGTGAACCCGGGCGCCGCCGGCCCGCGCTTGCGTGAACGTATCGGTCAACTCTCGCGGCTTGACCCCAGCCACCGGCAGGGCGAGCCCAGCGGGTCCCACCACGACCCCTTCGGCAATGGCAACGGGCGGACCGCCATTCGGGTCGACCGTCGCGACATCGCCGTTCGAAGCCAAGCGTCCGTTCGCCCCTGTTCTGGGCGGACCCATGATGTTGTAGGCGAGGATCCAGAACGCGCTCGTCAGCACCGCGGTGACAATGGCGGTGGCGACGACCTTGAACATCGGCGAGTTACTCCTCGAACTTCGCCGCAAAGCCCGGCTTCAGCATCGCCGACAACCGGATCACATCCCAATTGGTCATCCGGATGCAGCCATGGCTCTCGGCCCGGCCGATGGTGCTCGGCTCGGGCGTACCGTGGATGCCGTAATGCTCCTTCGTCAAGTCCAGCCAGGCGACGCCGACCGGTCCGTTGGGCCCTGGCGGCAGCATATGCTCCTCGGCCGTGTCCTTGGCATCCCAGAAAAGGTTCGGCTGGTAATGGAAAGGCGGCAGGAATGCATAGGTGGTCACCTTCCAGTCGCCGACCGGTAGCGGATCGTGGGTCGAGCCCATCGTCACCGGGAATTGGGCCACCAGCCGATCGCTCGCATCGAGCACTTTGAGCACCCCGGAGCTCTTGTCGACGACGATCGACTTGCCCTGAGGCTGGCGGGCGTCGACGTTGAGCAGGTTCATCACCTTCGCACCCTTCTCCGGCACGCCTGAATAGTCGCGCGACGACGGCACGACGTTGGGCAAGCGAAGCACTTGGCCCAGCCCGATCAGCGCCTGAGGGCCGTTGAGAGCGATCACCGTGTCGGGCGTCGTATGATAGCGCTCGGCGACCTTTTCGAGCATGTTGCGATAGCCGAGAAACGGCAGCTTCTCTTGCAGCGCCGGGTCCTTGGGCAGCGGGAAAACATAGGTGCTGCGGACGTCGTCGGGCCCAAGCTTGACCTTGACCGTCGATGGCCGCCCGCCCTTCAGCAATGCCTGGCGAGTGGGTCCATCAAGCTTGCCGGTCACCTCAAGGCCGCGCGCTTCCTGGAAGCCGCGGACGGCCTGGGTTTGCGATATGCCCTTCTTGCCGTCGATCGGGCCCGGCGAGAAGCCGGCAGCATCGAGCAGCACCTGGGCGTGAAACAATTCACCGGTAATCGGCGACCCCTTGGTTCCTGGCGGCGCCCACGGCTTCGCATCCTTAGAACCATCGGCCTTGGCCTGGGCGGATGTCGGGATAGGCGCGGAATCGGATTTTTGACCGGTCTGGGCCAAAGCGACGGCGGCGCTCGTCACGCAAACGCCGGCACAGAGGCTGGCAACGGCGGCTCGATAGGACCTTGAGATCACGCAACTCTCCTGAATCGAAAAGGGTTTGGAGGTGCAACGATACAGCCCTGACTAGTTTCCATAATCGGTGCCGCCGCGTCGGCCAGTGCAACCGCGCGACCTCGTCCCGTCTGGCATTGCGCGAAATATCCGGCCAATCCTGCCGGGTTCAATGGGGAAGAGGATAGAGGATGATCGGATTTCGAGCGGCGGCTTTGACAGGAGCGGCCGCTTTGGCCTTGACCTCGCCGGCGCGTGCAAGGCCCCTCTTGCTGGACGACCTGGCCAACATGCGGACGGTAGAAAGTCCTGCCATCGATCCCACCGGCAATTGGGTCGCCTATAGCGTCGGCGTGATCGACACCAAGGCGGACAAGAGTTTCAGCCACATCTGGATGACCTCGTGGGACGGCAGCCACAGCATCCAGCTGACCAACCGCGCCAAGGAAAGCGAAAGTACGCCGCGGTGGAGTCCGGACGGCCGCTATCTCGCGTTCGTTTCGTCGCGCGACGACAAAAAGGAGAACGACCAGCTGTGGTTGCTCGACCGCACCGGCGGCGAGGCGCGGCCGCTGACCAATCTCGACGGCAGCGTGGTCGATTACGCCTGGTCGCCGAACAGCCGCGAGATCGCGCTGCTGGTGCTCGATCCCGACCCCGATGCCGACCCCGAAGACAGCGGCAAATCGGATGGCGACAAGAAACCTCCCAAGCCGATTGTCATCGACCGCTTCCAGTTCAAGCGCGACATCGACGGTTATTTGCGCGGCCGCCGCCAGCGGCTGGTGATGTTCGATATGGCGACCGGCATGACGCGCCGCCTGACGGACGGGGACGCCGACGAATTCCTGCTGTCATGGTCGCCCGATGGTAGCCGCATCGCGTTCGTCAGCAATCGCGACAAGGACCCGGACCGCTCCTACAATTATGACTTGTGGGTCGTGCCGGCGTCAGCCACCGGCCAGGCCCCGACCCGTCTCACCAATTTCGCCGGCGCCGACAACGATCCCGATTACGAAAGCACCCCGGCTTGGAGCCCCGACGGCCGCAGCATCGCCTACGTCCAGGGCGGGCCGATCGAGCTGTTCTCTTACGGCACGCGGCACCTCGCGGTCATCTCTGCATCTGGCGGTAATCCACGCATTGTGACGCCGGACCTCGACCGGAACGTCGGGCACCCAGCCTGGTCCGCGGATGGCAAGTCGCTGCGTTTCCTCGTCGAGGACGACCGTGCTCAATGGCTCGGCAGCGTCGGCGCGTCGGGCGGGCCGGTCAAACGCCTCGCTGGCGGCCGGTCGGCAATTGCCGCGGTCGACCAGCAGTCCAAGGGCAAGGCGGTGGCCTTGGTCGCCGAACCTTCACACCCCGCCGAAGTGTTCGCGATCGAAGGCGCCAAATTGCGCGCGCTGACACACCACAATGACTGGCTGGGCACTGTCGATCTCGCCGCGGTCGAGGATACCAAGTTCCGAAGCAAGGACGGGACTGAAGTCCACGGCTTCCTGCTTCGTCCGGTCGGCGGCGCCACCGGCCGGGTTCCGACCATCCTGCGGATCCACGGCGGCCCGCAGTCCCAGTTCGATTATGGCTTCAGCTTCGAATGGCAGCTGCTTGCCGCCAACGGATACGCGGTGGTCGCCGCCAATCCGCGCGGCGGCACGGGGCGCGGCCAGGATTACGCCAAGGCGATCTACGCCGCTTGGGGCTCGGTCGATGTCGCCGACGTGCTCGGCGCCGTCGACGATGCCGTTGCCCGGGGCGTCGCCGACCCCAATCGCCTCGGCGTTGGCGGCTGGAGTTACGGTGGGATGCTGACTAATTACACTATCGCCAGCGACCCGCGCTTCAAGGCGGCGACCAGCGGCGCCAGCATCTCCAACATCTTCGCCGGCTACGGTACCGACCAATATATCCGCGATTATGAGATGGAGCTGGGCAAGCCGTGGGAGAAACCCGACGTGTGGCTCAAGAACTCCTACCCGTTCTTCCACGTCGACAAGATCGTCACGCCAACCCTGTTCCTGGCCGGCGACCAGGATTTCAACGTGCCGCTGCTCAATTCCGAGCAGATGTACCAGGCGTTGAAAAGCCGCGGCGTCGATACTCAGCTGGTGGTCTATCCCGGGCAATTTCACGGCATAAAGCGGCCGAGCTTTGTCCGCGACCGGCTTCAGCGCTATCTCGCCTGGTACGGGAAATATCTGAAATAGTCAGACCTTCAGGACAGACTCGAACCGAGCGACCGCCGCGCCTGGGTCGTCCGTCCCCCACACCGCCTGGCAGACGGCGATGAAATCGGCGCCCGCGGCGATCAGCGGCGGCGCGTTCTCCGGCGTGATGCCGCCGATCGCGACGCACGGGATTTCGAAGATCGACGACCACCAACTCAGCACCGACGGCGGCGGCCGGTAGGGGCTCGGCTTGGTGGTAGTCGGGTAGAAAGCGCCGAACGCGACATAATCGGCGCCCGCCTCGCCTGCCTCCATCGCCAGGTGGCGGCTGTCGTGACAGGTGCGGCCGATTTGCGCGGCGGGGCCAAGCAGCGCCCGCGCCTCGCGGACATCGCCGTCGGACTGGCCGAGGTGGACGCCATCGGCACCCAATCTTTTGACCAGCGCCATGCTGTCGTTAACGATGAACGCCGTATCGTGCTCGGCGCAGATGCACTGCAACGGTTCGGCCAGCCGCGCGAGGTCGTGCTCGGGGATGTCCTTGACCCGAAGCTGGAAGGCCGCGACGGGCCCGGCGCCCAGCGCGGCCTTCAGCCGCTCAGGAAATGCGCCGCCGACGTCCTGCGGCGAAATCAGGTAAAGTTTGCACGGCTCGGTACGCTTGGGCGGCTGCAGGATCGTGATCTCGTCGGCATCGTCGTTCATGGCGCGCTCATTAGCCGAGCCGCAGCACTTGACCAATGAAGCTCGCCTCGCTCTTCGCGCTGCTCGCACTCCCCGGCTGCACGTCCATTGTGGCCGCTCCGACGGGGCCGGCCGGCCTCGGCCAGGTCACCGCGGTCGAAAGCCTGCAGGTACGACCGCTTGCCCTGCTCGAGGACAGTCGCTGTCCCGCCTCGGTCCAGTGCGTCTGGGCGGGCCAGGTCCGGATTCGCGCGGAAATCCTCTCGAGGAGCGGCCGCGATGTTCGCGAAATGACGCTTGCCACGCCGATTCCGGTCAGCGGCGGCACCCTGACGCTGGTGGGTGCCGAGCCGCCGAAGCTGGCGCCAGGAGCGACCGATCCACAGGCGTACCGGTTCAGGTTCCATTTCCAACGCTAGTTTTGACCGGAACTGCTGCCTAAGAAGTTGCCATGGACATAGCGGACAATGGCGAGTCTCCCGCCGATCTGATCGACGCAAGGATTGAGGCGCTCGGCGATTGGCGCGGCGAAACGCTTGCCAAGGTTCGAAGCCTGATCAAGCAGGCGGACTCGCAAATCATCGAGGAAGTGAAGTGGCGCAAGCCGTCCAACGCCATGTCGGGCGTTCCCGTTTGGTCCAACGCCGGCATCATCTGCACCGGCGAGACGTACAAGGACAAGGTCAAGCTGACTTTCGCTAAAGGGGCCGCGCTCGACGACCCCTCGCGGCTGTTCAACTCCAGCCTGGAAGGCAACACCCGGCGCGCCATCGACATTCGTGAGGGCGACGCGATCAACGAGACTGCATTCACCGCGCTGGTGCAGGCAGCGGTGGCGGAGAATGGCTCGGCGAAGAAACGGAAGGCCTAGGCCGGAGCCTTCGCCGTCGACGCGTCGTAAATCTCGTCGATCGCATCGCCCAGCGTGCGGTCGAAGTCAGCGGCGCTCTGATCGCGCCTGAGGTCAGTCAGCAGCGCGCGGCTGAAGCTGGCGATAATACCCCGGTTGCGGGCGAGCTCGCGGCACGCTTCCTCGCGTGACAGACCACCGGAAAGGGCGACCACGCGAAGGACCTTAGGATGGTCCACCAGCGGATCGAATAGGCCGGCCTGGGTCGGGATCGACAGCTTGAGCATGACCTGTTGGCTCTCGGGAATCGCGTCCAGTTCTTCGAGCAGACCGGCCAGCAACAACCGGTCGCTTTCGCCGCGATCGGCGCTCTTGACGTTCACTTCGGGCTCGATGATCGGCATCAGGCCATGGCCGAGGACCTGGCCGGCAAGCTGGAATTGCTGGGCAACGAGGACCGCAATCCCGGCCGGGTTGGCGGCGTTGATCACCGACCGCTCCTTGGTGCCAAAAACGCCGAGGCCTTTGGCGCGCTGAAGCAACGCGTCGAGCCCCGTGATCGGCTTCATCATCTGGACGCCATTTTCCTCGTCCTCGAGACCCTTGTCGATCTTGATGAACGGCACGACGCCAAGGTCTCTGAGCGCTTGCGGAACGGGCTTGCCGCTGACTTCGCCGTCCATCGTCCGCTCGAACAGGATGGCGCCGATGATCTTGCCGCCGCCGAAGCACGGAGAGGTGATGATCCGCGTGCGCATCTGGTGGATGAGGTCGAACATCTGCTCGTCGCTGCCCCACGCCCCCTCTTCGATGCCGTAACCGGCGAGCGCCTTGGGCGTGGAGCCGCCCGACTGATCCAGCGCGGCGATGAAACCGTTGCCCCCTCTGATCTGCGCCAACATGTCTGCGTCTTGCATCGTTCAGTCTTTCTTGTCGGAAGTGGTTGTGGACCGAATATTCATTGCGATCGAAATTCTCGTGCCGCTACCTTCCCATGGCTCCACCGAATGGGACAGCCAGGCGGGGAACAGGACCATTCGCCCGGACCTGGGCGAGATCGATGCGACTACCTCCGAGCCGCAATCCTTGAAGCGAAGGCTGGGCGCATGCATCCGCAATCCGGGCATCCGCGGGTCGTAGAGCACGAGCGCGCCGCCGTCGCCGTCGCCGACCTCGACATAATAGACCGCCGACCAGAATGCGCCGCCGTGAACGTGGGCGCGGTTGGAGGCACCGGCCGCGCTGACATTCGCCCAGGCGTCGACCGTCCAGTCGATGCTGCTGCCCTCAGCGTCAGTATTTTCGGTGGCGAGAGCTGTCGCATGGTCGAGGATCCGGCGTCCGGTCTCGCCCGCCCAGGCTTGCAGATCATGGTTGGACTGCCAGCCACCCTGGTTCGACAGGAGCAGCCCGGGATCGCTTTGCCGGCGCTGAAGAATGGCGTTTGCAAGCTCGGCATTGAGCGGTTCGCAATCGGCAAGCTGATCGATGATCACCGGCGTCGCGAACAGGCGGAGCGTCCGGCGACCGAGTGCGTCGGTCATGACCGCGTCAAAGCCGCCACACCGGGCAGCGTGCGGCCTTCCATCCATTCGAGGAAGGCGCCGCCGGCCACCGAGACGAAGGTGAAATCCTTGGTGACTCCGGCGTGATTGAGGGCCGCGACGGTGTCGCCGCCGCCGGCTACCGAGACCAGTCCGCCTTCCTTGGTCAGCGCCGCAGCAGTCTGAGCAAGGGCGACGGTGGCAGCGTCGAACGGCGGCATCTCGAACGCGCCGAGCGGGCCGTTCCAAACCAAGGTCCGGCAGGTCTTGAGGACATCGCCGAATGCTTCGACCGCGGCGGGGCCGACGTCGAGGATCATCTCGTCGGCGGCGATCTCGTGGACGTTGCAAGTTCTGAGGCTTGGAGGATTGGCGGCGAACTCCTTGGCGACGACGACATCGTAGGGAAGATGGATGGTGCAGCCGGCCGCTTCGGCCTGAGCGAAGATGGCATTGGCTTCGCCGGTCAGCTCATGCTCGCAGAGCGACTTGCCGACAGCGACTCCGCGAGCCGCCAGAAAGGTGTTGGCCATGCCGCCGCCGATGATCAGGTGATCGACCTTTTCGAGGAGGTGGGAGAGTATGGTGAGTTTGGTCGAAACCTTGGCTCCGCCGAC
>JBDSXT010000003.1:0-36098 GCA_039925985.1 Sphingomicrobium sp. | reverse complement strand
ACTGACCGAAAAGGACGGCTATTATTATGGCCGCGGCACGACCGATATGAAGAACGGCATCACCGCGGTCACCCAGGCGTTGATCAATTTGAAAGCAAGCGGCTTTAAGCCCAAGCGCGACATCGTCGTGCTGTTCACTGGTGACGAGGAAACCAACGGCATTGCCGCCGAAAAGGGCGCGACCGAGTGGCTTGAACTGCTCGGTAACCCCGAATACGGCCTCAATGCGGATGCCGGCGGTGGCGGGTTCAACCCCGACGGGACCAACGCCGGCTTCAGGATGCAGACTGCCGAGAAGACCTTTGCCGGCTACACGCTGACGGTGCGCAACCGCGGCGGCCATTCGTCCAAGCCGCGCAAGGACAATGCGATCTACAGCCTCGCCCATGCGCTCGACAAGATCGAGGCGTACCGCTTCACGCCGATGCAAAGCGAAACGACGCGAGCCTATTTTACGGGACGGGCCGGGCAGGAGAAAGGGCCGCTGGGCGACGCGATGCGGACCTGGCTCGCCAATCCCAAGGATGATGCGGCCGCCGACGCCATCGAAGCGAGCGAGGGCGAAATCGGACTGACCCGGACCCGCTGCGTTGCGACTCGGCTGTTCGCGGGGCATGCCGACAATGCACTGCCACAGCTCGCCACGGCGATGATCAACTGCCGCATTTTCCCCGGCACCGACCCGAACGCGATCCAGGCCGAGCTCACGCGAATCGTCGCCGATCGCGAAGTCGTGGTTAGCCGCAACGACAAATATGTTGCCTCGATCAGTTCGCCGCTGCGGTCCGACGTCACCGGTGCCTTCACGCGCGCGGCCCAAACGCTGCACCCAGGCATGCCGGTGTTCCCCGAAATGTCGACCGGGGCGAGCGACGCGCGCCCGTTCCGCGTGGCTGGGATCCCGGTTTACGGCACCAATGGCGTCGCTTTGGTGTTACCGACCGACTTCCGCGCTCACGGCAAGGACGAGCGGCTGCCGGTCGAATCGCTTTACGATAATGTCGTTCATTGGCAGCTGATGCTGCGCGACCTCGCCGGGAAATAGTTTAAGCGGCCTGGGCCGCTTCCAGCACCTCGGCTGCGTGGCCCGGAACCTTGACCTTGCGCCATTCGCGAACAATCCGTCCGTCAGGGGCGATCAGGAATGTCGCGCGCTCCATGCCCATATATTTGCGGCCGTACATCGACTTCTCGACCCAAGTTCCAAAGGCGTCGGAGATCTTCCCATCTTCGTCGGCGACCAGCGGAACGGCGAGATCATATTTGGCGATGAACCTGTCGTGCTTCTTCATCGCATCGCGCGAAACGCCGATGACCCGGATTCCGGCGGCTTTGAATTCGCCGGCCAACGCAGTGAAATCCTGCGCCTCGCGAGTGCAGCCCGAGGTGTCGTCCTTGGGGTAGAAATAGAGGACGACCGGCTGACCCGGCGCGGCGAGATTGGTTTCGACGCCATCGCTGGCGATTAAAAGAAGTGCCGGACTATGATGAGATTGGTTCATTCGACTGGTCCTTTGATGCCGTACCACAGCGAGGCGATGCTTTGCCGCGCCAAGGCATGTTGGGCAAGAAGCTGTGTAGCGTCCGAGGCTCCGCAGGTGGCTGCGACCAGCTCCCAAGTCTCTGGAATCGGCACACTTCCTTCGGGCGAGACAAGCCGCATCATGACTAGCATCTTCGTAAGCAAGCGTTGCGCCTGAACAATCTTTGTATCTAGTAGTTTCGCGTCGGCAAGCTGCTGCACGGCCTCCTCGAGCCGCGGATCGAGGCCCAGGTGGCGGGTCAGCTGCAGCACATGGACAGCGAACTCGAGATCGACCAGCCCGCCCGGCCCGAGCTTGACGTCGAACGCCCCGGCCGGCGGCTTATTGCGTTCAATCTCGGCGCGCATCTTGACGGCGTCGGCGGCAATCTGGCGCTCATCGCGCGGCCGGTTAAGGATTTCGGCCACCAAGTCGGCGGCCCGCGCCCGCGCGTCGACCGAGCCAAACACCGGGCGAGCGCGGCACAAGGCCATATGCTCCCAGGTCCAGGCTTCCTGGCGCTGATAGGCGGCGAACGCGTCGACCGACACCGCCAGCATGCCCTTGGCGCCTTCGGGGCGGAGCCGAGTGTCGACGTCATAGAGCGGACCGGCCGCGGTCGATACGCTGAGCGCCGCCGTCACCCGGCTCGCCAGCCGATTGAAATAATTGGCCGGGCCGAGCGGCTTTTCTCCGTCGGAGACCGAATCGGGCGCGGCGGTATGAAGGTAGATGAGGTCGAGATCGGACGCATGGGTCAGCGCGCAGCCGCCAAGCCGGCCGAGCCCGACGATGACCAGCTCGCCGCCGGGCATCCCGCCATGGACGCTTTCGAACTCGGTGACGGCGGCGCCGGCGAGCGCGACCACGGCGCCTTCGGCAACCCGGGCATAGCCGGTCGCGACTTCGAGCGGATCGCTGCGCAGGTCGATGAGCTGGACCCCCAGCGCGAAGCGACGCTCGTTGACCAGCCGCCGGGCGCGGTCGAGCGCGATGTCATATGGATGGCCGCGCATCGCCCCGGTCAGGTTTTGCGCAAATTCTTCCGCCGAGGGGGGCGGATCGAAGCTCGATGAGTCGAACAATCCTTCGAGCAATTGGGGCCGTCTCGCCAGCTGATCCGACAGCGCCGGCGCATGGGCGAGGATCTTGGCCAGCAGCAGCCCGAGCTTGGGCCGCGCTTCAAGCAGCCGGTAAAGATTGATGCCGCTCGACAGCCGCTCGACGATATCGGTCAAGCGGTTGAGCGCATGCTCGGGGTTGGGGCCCGCGGCGATGGCGGTCAGCAAGCCGGGCAGCATCGCTTCGAACGCGGTCTGCGCAGCCGGCGAGCGCAGCGACCGCGCCCGTCCCGAGCGCAGTCCGCCGATCCGCCGCGCCGCCATCTCGGGATCCTTGAAGCCGATCGCCCGCAACTCGCCCAGCAGAATGTCGAGATCGTTCGACAGGCGCCCGCTGATCTCAGGCGCTAGTCCGTCGAACAGCGTTCCAGCGCGCTCGACGTGGGGGCGGAGCAATTCGAGCAACTCGGGACCATTGCCGAGGCCGTGAAGCCGCGCGACGCCATCCAGTGATTCGCCGTCCTCCGGCAGCTTATGGGTCTGCGCGTCCTCGATCATTTGGACTCGGTGCTCGATGGTGCGAAGCAAACGGTAAGCGTCGGCCAATGCCGTCGCGTCGGCCGGATCGAGCCGTTCCGCCTTGGCCAGCGCCTGCAAGGCATCCAGCGTCGCCGCCGCCCGGACCGAGGGGTCGCGGCCGCCGTGGATCATCTGCTGGATCTGCGTGAAAAACTCGATTTCGCGGATGCCTCCGCGGCCGCGCTTGAGGTCGTAGCCGGGGCCCAGCCGTCCGCCTTGGGCGAAATGATCGCGGATCCGCGCTGAAATCTGGCGGATGTCGTCGATCACCCCAAAATCGAGCGAGCGTCGCCACACAAATGGCTCGATCGACGTCAGGAAATGCCGCCCAAGTGCCTGGTCGCCGGCCGCACCGCGGGCGCGGATGAAAGCCGCCCGTTCCCACGGCAGAGCCGAGGATTCATAGTGCGAAATGGCGGCGTTTACCGGCAGCGCGATCGGCGTCACCTCGGGCGACGGCCGCAGGCGCAGGTCGACGCGCGCCACATAACCCTCGGCAGTTCGTTTTTGGAGGATCTCGATCATCCGCCGAGCGATGCGCACCGCCGACTCGCCGGCATCGTCGCGTTCGCGCCGAGCCAATCGCTCGGGGTCGAAGAGCAGCAACAGGTCGACGTCTGACGAATAATTGAGCTCGCCGCTGCCCAATTTGCCCAGCGCGATGACGGCGATTCCTTCGGACCGTGCCCCGCTGACGCGCTCGTCGACCGCTGCTGCCAGCGCCCGTTCGATCGCCTGGTCTGCGAACACCGACAGATGCCGAGTGACCTCCTCCAGATCGAGTTCGCCGGCGATGTCGCCGAGCGCAACGGTCAGCGCCAGCCCGAGCCGCGCGCGGCGGAGCTCGACCTCGACGCCGCCGTCTCCGACCGCCAGCGCCGCAGCAATCGCAGCTCGGGCGCCCTCATTCAAAAAGCATTCGCCAAGCTCGGGGCGGGCATCGAGTGTCTCGCGGAGGAATGGCGAAAAAGCGCGCGCACGCTCCACCGCATCAAGCCGTCGATCGGTCGCGTTCGGGTTGGGCATTAGACGGTTTGGCCCGTTGGCGCGCCGTAACGGACGAAACTAACCGGGTGCCTCATCGTTATTTCACCGATGTACTCAGAAGTTAAACAAAGCAAAGAGCCGGAATTGTCCATGGATCGTAGAATCATTCGTGTCGACATGCCCGCCAATCATGCGGGCATCATCGCCGCCCTTCGCCGCGCTTTTGACGCGGCGGCGGAGGAGCCGTGCGACCGCGATTTCGACGAGTTGATCCGCCAGCTCAATTGAGCGCGAGTGGTTCATCACGGTGAAGGCCGGGTCGCAAATCCATCAACAGATTCATCAAAACTTGAAATGGTTGGGGACCCGCCGTCACGGGAATGACGACAACAGGCGCGGCTAGCGGTCCCGGCTGAGTTCGTCGACTTGGGCCATGATAGTTTGCAGTGCAGACTTGCTCGGATCGGACTTGTGCTGGCGCCGCGACGGCATCTTGCCGCTCGACAGCAGGGTTTCCAGTGCGACCCGCCCGCGCGCAACCCGGCTTTTTATCGTCCCGACTGCACAACCGCAGATTTCCGCTGCTTCCTCATAGGCAAAGCCGCCGGCACCGACGAGGATCAGCGCTTCGCGCTGCGGCTGCGGCAAGTGCATCAGCGCGCGTTGCATATCCCCCAGCTCGATATGACGATCCTGGCTGGCGGGGGCCGCGAGAATCTTGGAGGCAGTGATTTCGTCCCACTCGCCCTTGAACCGGGCGCGGCGCATCTGGCTGAGGAACAGGTTGCGCAGGATGATGAAGGTCCAGGCGCGCATGTTCGTCCCGGCCTGAAAACGCTTGCGCGCCGCCCAGGCTTTGAGAAGCGTCTCCTGGACGAGGTCGTCGGCGAGGTCGCGGCTGCCCGAAAGCGAGCGGCCGAACGCACGAAGATGAGGGATCACAGCTCCCAATTCGTCCTTGAAGTCGGAATCGGACAGCGGCACGGTTTCGGCGGGGACGTCCGAATCCGTCTCATCCAGAAGTTCGTCGACCACTCAATCCCCGCCTGTTAAATGCGCGCCCGAGCGCTGCTGTCGCGATACCCTTTGGCCAATGCGACATTGCCCCAGAATGTATGGCTCATCCGGCGACGAACAAGATGATCGCAAACAAAACAATCACCAAGCAGGTGCCAATCCCCAGGACATAGCGCGTCATATGGGGCGTCGAGCCGCCGCGCGCCTCGGTCGTGGTCACATGCTCTTGGGGTTCAGTCATTATGCTCTCGTCACGAATGGATCTTCAGCGGGCCAACGCGCCCCGCCAGCCCGTGTTCCCGCGGGTTTGCCCTAGGTCGCCGGAACAGTCGCCGCGTCGAAGAACAAAGCCTGCGCGATCGCCGCTTTGACGGTCGAGCGCTGGAACGGCTTGGTAATCAGGAACGTCGGCTCGGGCCTGGTGCCGGTCAACAGGCGCTCGGGGAAAGCGGTGATGAAGATCACCGGCACCGAGAATTCGGCGAGGATGTCCTTGACCGCATCAATGCCACTTGAGTCGTCGGCAAGCTGGATATCGGCCAGTACCAGCCCCGGCGGATTCGAGCGGGCCTGGGCGACGGCTTCGTCGCGGGTGACGGCAACGCCGGTGACATTATGACCAAGGTCACGGACGATCGTCTCGATATCCATCGCAATGATCGGTTCGTCCTCGATGATCAGGACGTCGGCGAGAGTCTGACGCTCGATTTCGCTCAGCGCCTCAGCAACCAGCGAGTCCACATCCTTGGGCGTAGCGCCGATCAAATAAGCGGTGTCTTCCGACGAAAAGCCCTCGAGCGAAGTCAGCAACAGCGCCTGGCGCGACAGCGGCGTGATTCTCGACAATCGCGCATGGGCAATGCCTTCGCTTCCCGCGAAACTGCGCGAAGGCTCTTCGCCTTCCTCGATGTTGGCGGTCGACCAGATGGCGTGAAAGGTCCGATACAGGCCGAGCCGGGCATCGACATCGCGGGGAAATTCGTCGGGCTCGGCGACGATGGCTTCCAGGGTGGCGCGGACGAAAGCATCACCGTGAGTTTGGCTCCCGGTCAGCGCGCGGGCATAGCGGCGAAGGAAGGGAAGATGCGGGGCAAGTTCCTGGCCAAGGGACATAAGGAAAGGCACTCCATGATCAAAATCGGGTTTCCGGCTCTTTGAGCGCGCGCCCTTATTGTTGCAACCCACCTAAGGATAAGTTGTGGCGGCCGCGGACTTGTCCACATAGAAGTGAAGCGCCTCTGGAACAAAGCATCGGCGATTTGGTTTCCTTTGGCGGCTGAGTCCGATTTCATGCTTGCGCATCGGTGCCGGATTTCGCGTGTGACCAAGGCGTTTTGCCGCTGTTCGACCACGTGTTTGGGTGGGTTGTTTGCGGTGTCCAGGACGATATTGAGCGCGCTTGGACCCGCGCGAGGGGGACGAGAGTTTTGAGTGGTAGGCAGAGCGAGTCGGACAGCATCGAAAAGCAAAAGATCCCGCCGGCGAAGCGCGCCAAGGACGGATCGGCGGGCGACGCTGTTCCACGAGAAAAAGCCGTCCGCAAGAATCGCTCGGCCGACCTCGGCCGGGCGCTCCGCTCGGTCTATGACGATACGTTACGCGAATCCGTCCCCGACGATTTCCTCGACCTGCTCGGCAAGCTCAATTGACGACCGCTTAGCGGCGAAGTTCGTGCGGAGGGCCAAATGACCAGCGCTTCGCAGCGCTTCGCGTCACTGCCGACCGCGGCCAAATTGCTGCTGATCATGAGCGCGGCCTTACTGCCGATGGGCATTGCGCTGGTGATGGTCGCCAACACTGGCATCGAGAAGGCCGGACTGGCTTCGCAAGGCCGGACCAACGAGCAGGCGAAAGCCGCCGGCAAAGCCATTGAAAGCCTGATCGCGCGCAACGCGCTGGCCCTGCGGATTGCGGCCAATGGCGCGCTCGCAGCCGGCGCGGACGGCGCCTGCGACCGGGCCCAGCGCTCGCTCGCCGTTGCTCCCGCGGTTGCCCAGCGCTTCGAGCTCGACACCCCGGAGGGCCAGCCACAGTGCGTAGTTGGCGAAATCGCTGCTCCAGCCGACCTGCCGCTGGTTGCTCCAGGCGCGATCCGGTTGCGCATCGCGCCAGCGCTCGATGCGTTGGTCGTGCGCGTCGGCGTGATCGGCGGAATGGCCACCGCCGTCCTTCCCGCCGCCGAAATGCGTAGCGCCGCGGTCGAGCGCAACAGCGACATCCAGTCCCTGGTCATCCGCGACGGCAGCCGCGAGATGCGGCTCATCGAAGGCGGCGCGACCAGCGATCCCGACCGCGGCCATTCCTATACCGAATGGCCGCTGGGCAATGGTCAGCTGGTCGTGCGCATCGGCGCCAAGGTGCCGCTGGTCACGACCATGGACCGCCTGATGCTGCTGCTGCCGCTGCTGATGTGGGTGATGGCGGCGCTGATCAGCTGGTTGCTCGTCACCCGCCTGCTGATCCGGCCGCTGCGCCAGCTCGAACGCGCTGTAACGCAATTCCAGCCCGGGGAGAGCGCCAGCATGCTGCCCGACAGGCTTGGCCCGGCGACCGAGATCCAGGAGCTTCGCGACGCGTTCGCCCGCGGGCTTGAGCGGATCGAGGAGTCGGAGCGTGAGATGGCCGAGGCGCTCGATGGCCAGCGGCGGCTGGTCCGCGAGGTTCATCATCGGGTGAAGAATAATCTCCAGGTCGTTGCGTCTTTGCTCAATATCCACGGCCGCAACGCCGAGACCGCTGAAGCGCGGTCGGCCTATGATGCGATCGGCCGCCGCGTCGGGGCGCTGTCGATCGTCCACCGCAATCATTTTGCCGAGATGGAGGAGAATCGCGGGATCGCGCTTCGGCCTTTGCTGTCGGAGCTTGGCGCCGAACTTCGCGGCGGCGCCCCCGAAGCGGCACGCGGGCTGGTCATCGATCTCGACCTCGAGAGCATCTACACGACTCAGGATGTCGCCGTCGCGATTGCGTTTTTGGTCACCGAGATCATTGAATATGCAATGCTCAACCGCCCCGACGAACCGGTCGAGGTGGCGCTTCGGCGGACCAGCGAGCTGACCGCGCGGCTCGAGCTGAGCAGCCCTGTGCTGGTTCCCGACGACGCCGGCGACGTCGACAAGAAACAGTTCGAGCGGGTGATCAGCGGGCTTGCCAAGCAGTTGCGCTCCGCACTGGAACGCAAGCTTGGCCGCTACGCCGTCGACCTGCCCGTTTTTCCTAGTCGTTAGGCGGACCCGGCGCTTGTTTCGGGAGCGTTGAAAAAAATTCCAAATCCTCGGAACCGTCGCCGAATACGATACGTTTAACACCTCGGATAGCGACCTTTTGCCCCCCCGCTCTCGCTATCCTCTAAAATGGGCCCGGAACCGCCAACCCTCCCCCCCGGTGGCGTTTCCGGGCCCTCAATTTGTCAGGGGGTCCCCCGCAGTCGCTGGTTACTGAATGGGCCCGCGGTTGCGGCGAGCGGCGCGCCAGTGGGTCAGCCGGATCGCCAGGATGGCGAATTCATACAGCGCGTAGAGCGGCACCAGGAGCAGCAGCATCGAGACGACATCGGGCGGCGTCAGCACCGCCGCGACCGCCGCTGCGCCGACCACCGCATAGCGGCGCGACTTGGCGAGCTGCTCGCGGGTGACGATCCCGGCGCGCTCGAGGATCATCAGCAGCACCGGGAGCAAGAAAGCGACTCCGAAGCCGAACAGGAAGCGCATGACGAACGACAGATAATTGCCGACGCCGGGCAACGCCTCCTGCTGCACGCCGCCGATATTGCCCTGATAGCTGAGCAGGAAATGCAGCGCCCACGGCATCGCCAGGAAATAGGCAAAGCTCGCGCCTGTGGCGAAGAAGAAGGGAGTCATCAACAGGAATGGCAGGAATGCCTTCTTTTCCTTGATGTACATGCCGGGGGCGACGAACCGCCAGATCTGCGTCGCAAGCACTGGAAAGCTGATCATCAGCGCGGCGAAAAAGGCGACCTTCACCTCGACGAAGAATGCTTCGAAAATGTCAGTGTAGATGAGCTTGCCCTGCCCCGCCTTGAGCAGCGGTTGCACCAGCACCGCGAAGATCGGCCGAGCGAAATAGAGGCAGATGAAGAACGCCCCCGCTAATGCCGCGGCGCACCACAGCAAGCGCCGGCGAAGCTCGATCAAATGGTCAAGCAGCGGCGCCTTGCGGTCGTCGATGTCGGCGATCATGGCAGTGGCCGGTCGCTTGGCGGGATGGGGTCGTCATCGGGCGCGGCCGGCGCCTCAAGCGGCAAGAGCGGCTCGTCTTCCGGATAGCCCGTCGGATTGGGCAAGGCGGTCATCACCGGCTCGGGATAATCGCCGTCGGCGGGGTGAACGGAGAGAATCCGCTCATTCTCCTCGCGCCACTTGCGGTCCATTTCCTCGAGCTCGGCCTCGCGGATGACATTCTCGACGCCCGCGGTGAAATGGCGCGCATAGCCGCGGATCTGCCCGACCCAGCGGCCGACGGTCATCATCGTCCGCGGCAATTCCTTGGGACCGATGAACAGCAGCGCCAGGACGGCGACGACGATCAGTTCGGAAGAGTCGACGCCGAACATCGACCGGGTTGCTTAGCGGGCGCTGTCGTCGGTCGGCGGCACGCTTGGCTCGGCCCGGATCGGATCGGCGGCGCGCGGTTGCGGCGTGACATCGATCGGCGGCTGTGGCGGCGGGAACTGGCGCGTCTCGTCGCGGCGAATGTCGGCGGCGCGTTTGTCGTCCTCGTCCGACATCCCCTGCTTGAAGCTCTTGAGCCCCTTGGCGACGTCGCCCATCATGGCCGAAAAGCGATTGCCGCCGAACAGCAGCAGCAGGATGATCGCGAAAATGAGGATATGCCAGAGGCTGAAACCGCCCATGTAGATACTCCGGACAGAGGATGAGCCCCCTCTTAGTCCTCCTCGTCCCCGCTTTCCAGTTGCAGTTGCAGCGCCCCCTCGTCGAGCGGATCAAGCAGCCCGGCGGCTTTCAAATCATCGATCCCGGGCAAGTCGCGGCGCGATCCCAAGCCGAAGTGCGATAGGAACTCGGCGGTGGTCGCGTAGAGCAATGGCCGTCCGGGGCCCTCGCGGCGACCGGCGGCGCGGACCCAACCGGCATCCATCAGCACGTCGATCGTACCCTTGGAGATCTGGACGCCGCGGATCGCCTCGATCTCGGCCCGGCTGACCGGCTCATGATAAGCGACGATCGCCAGCGTTTCGGTCGCCGCACGCGACAGCCGTCGCGGCTCTTCGCGCGTCCGCCGCAGCAGATGGGCGAGATCGGGCGCGGTCTGGAAGTGCCAGCGTTCGCCCCGCTCGACCAGCTCCAGCCCCCGCCCGGCATAATGATCGGCAAGCTCGGCCAGCGCCGCGGCGACGTCGCCCTCGCCCGCATATTGGGCGATTTCCTCGATGCTTAGGGGCGCGGCGGAAGCGAACAGGGTCGCTTCGACGGCGCGGACGAACTCGTCCATCAGGCCGATCTCAGCAGGATCGGCGCGAACGCTTCGTCCTGGGCGATGTCGAGCCGACCGCGGCGGGCGAGCTCGAGCGCGGCCACGAAGCTCGAGGCCAGCGCCGAACGGCGGAATTGCGGGTCCTCGGTCGCCGGCAGGAACGCCTCGAGCTCGGTCCAATCGAGATGGACGCCGAGCATCCGCCCGACCCGCTCCAGCGCTTCTTCGAGCGTCATCACCGAGCGCGGATGGATGACGTGGAGCGGCGGCGTCGAGCGCGCCTTGACCGCGCCATAAGCGGCGAACAGGTCGAACGGCCGGGCGTGCCAGGCCGAGGTGCGGATCAGCCGCAAGCCTTCGGGAGCGCCGCGCACGAACACGTCGCGGCCGATGCGGTCGCGGCCGAGCAGCCGGGCCCCGGCATCGCGCATGGCGTCGAGCCGCTGAAGCCGCAGTTGCAACCGGAGCGCGATTTCTTCGGCGCTGGGGTCGGCTTCGGGGTCCTTGGGCAGCAGCAGGCAGGATTTGAGGTAGGCCAGCCACGCCGCCATGACGAGATAATCGGCGGCAATCTCGAGCTTCAGCGCCCGCGCTTGCGAAATGTAAGCGAGATATTGCTCGACCAGTTCGAGGATCGAGATAGCGGCAAGGTCGACCTTCTGCGCCCGCGCCAGCGTCAGCAGCAGGTCGAGCGGCCCCTCCCAGCCGTCGATGTTGAGCGTCAGCTCGTCATCGGCGGCGATCGCCAGGTCGAACGTGTCGGCTTCCATCCGTGAAACCTATCCGGTCGCTCAGACCAGCGCCAGCAGCGCGTCCCTTTTCGCCACCGCCTCAGCAAAATCGGCGCCTTCGTCGGCGACCAGGACGGTGGCCATCGCCCGCGCCAGCCGCGCTTCGCCGTCGGCGCTTATCGACGGCACTGCCGCGGCGACCGCGACCATTTCTTCGATCTTGCCCGAACAATGGAGCGCGACGTCGCAGCCGGCCGCGACCACGCCCGATGCACGTTGTCCGAAATCCCCCGACAGTGCTTCCATGCCGAGGTCGTCGCTCATCAACCAGCCTTCGAAACCGATGCGGCCGCGGATGATGTCGTGGATGATGGTCGGCGACAGGCTCGCCGGCCGCTCGCTGTCCCAGGCGGTGTAGACGACGTGGGCGGTCATCCCCATCGGCGCCGCGCGCAGCCGCTCGAACGGTTCGAGGTCAATCTCGAGCTCCACGGCCGAGGCGGTGACGACGGGCAACTCCTTGTGGCTGTCGGCCATCGCCCGGCCGTGGCCCGGGATGTGCTTGATAACGCCGACGACTCCCGCCGACGCCATGCCGTCGAGGACCGCGCGGCCCAGCGCGGCGACCTGCATCGGCTCGGCTCCAAGCGCGCGATCGCCGATGATGTCGTGAGCGCCTTCCTGGCGGACATCGAGTAGGGGCAGGCAATTGATGTTGATCCCGCAGGCCTTGAGCGTCAGCGCGATAGCCCGCGCGTTCGACCGAGCCGCCTCGATCGCCGACGACGGCGCCGTCTGGTAGAGGCGCGCGAAGGCGTCGGCAGCGGGAAAGGTCGGCCAGTGCGGCGGCTGCATCCGCGCCACCCGGCCGCCTTCCTGGTCGATCAGGATCGGCAGCTCGCCGCGACCGGAGAGATCGCGCAAGTCGTCGGTCAATCGGAGGAGCTGGGCCTGGTCGGCGCAATTGCGCCGGAACAGGATATAGCCGGCGGCATCGGCATCGCGAAAAAGAGCGCGCTCGTCGGGCGTGATTTCGAGCCCGGCCAATCCATAAATCGCCGCCTGCATCAATTCGCCACGAAGCAGTTCTCGCCGGCCACTCGAAGCGCCTGGCAGGCCTGCTTGGCATCGGCGGTCGATGCGGCGCTGGCGCGCAGCCTGAAACCGCCGGAGAAGGGAACGACCAGCTTGGTCATCGCCTTGACGCTTGGGAAGCGGGTCGACAGCGCCGTCCAGGCGCGCTCGGCCTGAGCCGCATTCTTGTAGGCGCCGAGCTGGATGACGCTGCCCGCCGGGCCACTTGGGGCGGGCGTCACGGGTTCGGCGGCTGGCGGCTTGGTCTCGGCGGCCGGAACCGGCTTGGGCTCGACCTTGGGCGGGCGAGCAACCGCTTCCTCGGGCAGCGCATTGAGGTCGAGCTGGGCGTCGGCATCCTCGCCGGCGCTGGTCTGGAACGCGGTTTCGCTTTCCCCAGCGACATCGAGGCCGCCAGGATCGGTGGGCTTGACCTTGTAGGGGGCGGGGTCGGCGCGGATCAGCTCGGGCGCGCCAAGCCCGGCCGGGTCCTTGCGACCGAGATAGAAAAAGGTCGCGGCGATGATCGCTACGGCGGCGAACACCACCAGCAGCGCGGCGAGCATCTTGCGCGACGAAAAGCCGCGCGGGCCGTCCTCGTCATCGACCGCCTCGAGCCAAGGCAGTTCGCCATCGTCATAGCCCGAGCGAAAATCCCCCATCGATCCCCCTACCGCTTCGGCAATCCGACCACCACGCAGCTTAGTCGGATAAACCGCATCCGTTGGCAAAGCACCTCGGAATGTGCCTGCGACGTGGTGCCGAATTGCAGGCGGTAAAAGATTTGGCCGTTGCGCAGCGACTGAACCGGCGCGACCACGGCTTTCAGCCGCTTCATGCCGGGGTAATGACGAACGAGCTTCCACCAGGCGAGCTTGGCCTGGCGCCGGTTGCTAAAGGTGCCGATCCGCACGACGCGTCCATAGGCGCCTTGCGAAACCGCGGCCGGCCAAGCCTGCAGCGGCGCTGGACGCGGGGCGGCCACGGGCGGCTTCGCTTGGGCGGCCCTGACTCGTGCCAGATGCGATACCGTCGGCGGGTTCGGCCTGGCGGCGACGCGGCGGCTGAGCGATGGCCTGGCGCGGCGCGATGGTGCCGCTTGCTCGATCCGCACCGGGGCGGGCTCGGCGACGGGCTCAACATCGACCATCGGCGTTGGCCGCACTTCAATGGGTCGTGGTTCGACGGGCGACGGTTCGGGCAGCTTGGCGGTAGCGGCGGGCGAAGACCGAAGGCCGTCGTTGTGGTCGTCCGACGGCGTGACGCTTTGCATCCCCAGCCAATAGGAGCCGCCGGCAACGATCAGGGCGGCGAGCAACGCCCACAGCAAGAGCGGGGTCGAGCCCCGTTTGCGGCGAGGCTTGCGGTCCTCGGTCAGCCACGGCAGGCGATCCGGGTCATAGGCTAAGCCGCTGTCGGCCATCAGCGCATTTCCTCCGCCGCCTCGACTCCCATCAGCGCGAGACCGCTGCGGATAACCTGCCCGATCCCGAGCGCCAGTTCCAGCCGCGCACGCGAAACATCTTTTTGATTTTCAATCAGGAATCGCCGGGCGGGGTCGTCATTGCCGCGGTTCCACAGCGCGTGGAATTGGGCCGCAAGCTCGTAGAGGAAAAAGGCGATTCGGTGCGGCTCGTGGGCCAACGCCGCGGCTTCGATCACGCGCGAATATTGCGCGGCGAAGCGCACCAGGCCCAGCTCTTCATCGTCGAGCAAGGTCAGGTCGGCCGGGGCCGCCAGGTCGATCCCCGCGTCCGCCGCCTTGCGTTTCAGCGACGACACCCGCGCATGGGCATATTGGACGTAGAAGACCGGATTGTCCTTGGACGCCTCGACCACTTTCGAAAAATCGAAATCGAGCGGGGCGTCGGCGCGGCGGGTGAGCATCATAAACCGGACGACGTCCTTGCCGACCTCCTGCACGACCTCGGCCAACGTGACGAAATCGCCCGAGCGCTTCGACATCTTGACCGGCTCGCCGGCGCGGAACAGCCGGACCATCTGGACCAGCTTGACGTCGAGGTCGACGCGGCCGTCGGTCAGCGCATTGACCGCCGCCTGGACGCGCTTGACCGTGCCGGCATGGTCGGCGCCCCAGATGTTGACCAAATGGTCGGCGCTTTCCGCCTTGAGCAAATGATAAGCGGCGTCGGAGCCGAAATAGGTCCATGTGCCGTCGGCTTTCTTGATCGGCCGGTCCTGGTCGTCGCCGAACTGGGTCGAGCGAAACAAAGTGAGTTCGACCGGCGCCCATTCGTCGTGCGGGTCGAGGCTTTTGGGCCGCTCGAGCTCGCCCTGATAGACGAGGCCCTTGCCCCGCATCGTCTCCATCGCGCGCTCGACCGCGCCCGCCGCCTGGAGCTCGGCCTCGGACGCGAATTTGTCGTGATGAATGCCGAGCAAAGCGAGGTCGTGGCGGATGAGGTCGAGCATCGCCGCGATGGTGCGTGTGCGAAACTCGGGCAACCACTCGCTTTCCGGCGCGGCTGCATATTTGGCGCCATAGTCGGCTGCGAGCATCACGCCCACGGGGACCAGATAGTCGCCTGGGTACATGCCCTCGGGGATCTCAATTGTCTCGCCGAGCGCCTCGCGGTACCTGAGGTGAACCGAGCGGGCGAGCGTGTCGACCTGCGCTCCCGCGTCGTTGACATAATATTCCTTGGTGACCCGGAAACCCGCGGCGTTGAGCAGCCGCGCCAGACTGTCGCCGACCACGGCGCCGCGGCCGTGGCCCATGTGGAGCGGTCCGGTCGGGTTGGCCGAGACATATTCGACATTGACCCGCTCGCTCTTGCCGACGTCCGACATGCCATAGGCATCGCCCTCGGCAAGGATGGTCCGCAATTCGTCGCGCCAGGCGTCGGGGGTCAGCTTGAGGTTGATAAACCCTGGCCCGGCAATCTCAGCCGAGGTGACCGCCGGCAGCGCTTCCAGCTTGGGTGCGATCAGCGCGGCGAGCGCGCGTGGGTTGGTCCCCGCGGCCTTGGCCAGCACCATCGCGGCGTTGGTCGCCAGATCGCCATGGGAAGCGTCGCGCGGCGGCTCGACCGCAACGCTGCGTAGCTCGAGCCCGCCCGGCAGAGTACCTTCGGCCACCAGCGCGTCGAGCACCCCATCGAGGAGCGCTGCATATTGGGCGTAAATCGACATCGCCAGCGCCTCTAGCGCAGCTGGTGCCAAGCGTCACCTTCGACCAAGCCAGTGAAAGCGCTTTGCCCGGCTGGACCAACGCCTTAGATGCGCAGGAACGAAGGAGATCCGAACCATGCTCAGTCCGCTGGTCCTGGCGACCGCTTTCATCGCTCAAATGGGAGGTTACAGCCTGCCCGCCACGCGCCCCGTTATGCCTGTCCCGAGGACCGAGGCACCGGCGCCCGTCGCCGCGACCCCCCCGCCGACGATGCCGCAAGGGGTCCCCGGTCGGGCACTCAAGGACGTACCGAACCTCACTATCCGCTATTATGATGTCGCCGGAAAAAACTTGAAGGCGGTCGTCAAAACATTGGGCGAGCAACGGCCCAAGGATTCGAGTGGACGGCCGATTACCGCGGCGACCAATTGGAAAATTGCGACGGACCTCAACCGGCGAACTACCGATGGTCAGTGCAAAATTATCGCTGCACACGTTGCGGTCACCGCCACCGCGGACTTGCCCAGGCTGCTCAATGCCGCGAAGTTTCCACCGCGCGACCTGCTCTCGTGGCAAGTCTATCTGGCCAGTCTCGAAATCACTGCGGCGCGAAGACTGTGGTTTGTCCACGATCATGCCGGCGACGTCGAGAAAGCATTGCTCGCCAGCAGTTACGCCGGCGCGGAGGCCGCGGGCGCGGCGGCAATCGAGAGCCTGCGCGTGCAGTCCGCAGCCTTCTAGCCCGTCCGGCAGCGTCGCTTAAAGCGACCCGAGTTAAAACCGGTCGGGCAGCGCCACCGCCCGACCAGCTCCTCGTGGCGGGCGATGGCGAAGCGGTCGGTCATGCCGGCAATGAAGTCGCCGATGCCTCGGAGTTGGGCGATTGTGCCCCCGGTTCGCCAGGCTTCGGGCAGCAAGCCGGGGTCAGCGCGGTAGGCGGCGGCGAGATTGGCCACCACGCGCTGCGCCTCGATCCGCACCGGCACCAGTTCCGGCGAGTTATAGAGACGCTCGTTGAGCAAGGTCTTAAGCGCCCGGTCCTCGGCGGCCAGATCGGCGGAGAAGCCGACCAGCGGTCTGCCGGCGCCGCGAACATCATCGATCGACGCGACTCCCGCCTCATCCACCCGGCGCCCGGTCTCAGCCAAGACGTCGGCGACCATCGTGCCGATCTGGGCGCTGACCAGCGCGCGTAGCTGGCGATCGAGCGGTGCGTGCGGATGGCGCTCATTGATCGCCCGCCAGTGCCGCGCGACGAGGGGCACCGCAACCAACTCGTCTAGGTCGATAATTCCGGCGCGCAGGCCGTCGTCTATGTCGTGATTGTCGTAGGCGATGTCGTCGGCGATCGCCGCGACTTGGGCCTCCAGCCCTGGCCAGCTGCCTAGCTCGAGATCAAAGTCGGCATTGGCCTCGGCCAGCGCCCAATTGGGGGCGTTCACCGGTCCATTATGCTTGGCCAGTCCCTCAAGCGCTTCCCAGCTCAGGTTCAGCCCATCGAACCCCGCATATGGAGTCTCGAGCTTCGTAACCAAGCGGACGCTGTGGGCATTGTGATCGAACCCGCCGGCGTCGGCCAAGGCCTCCGTCAGTGCGTCCTCGCCGCCATGGCCGAACGGCGGGTGACCAAGGTCGTGGGCGAGGCACAAGGCCTCGGTCAAATCCTCATTGAGGCCGAGCGCGCGGGCGATCGTCCGGCCGATCTGCGCGACCTCAATGCTGTGCGTCAGGCGGACGCGGAAGTGGTCGCCATCGGGGGCGACGAACACCTGGGTCTTGTGGCGCAGCCGGCGGAAGCCGACCGAGTGAATGATGCGGTCGCGGTCGCGTTGAAAAATGTCGCGCGGGCCGGGTGGGCCGGAGTCACGCTCCGGACGGGCCCGGCCGCGCGATCTTTGCGGGTGCGCGGCGAGGGCTTCCGGGAGCTTCATTCGGTACTGAGTTTCCTGATTGCCTGGCCCGGCGCGCTGGTCCAGCTAAACGCGTCGATGCGGACGGTTTCAAGGTCTTCGATGACAATATTCGCGTCGCTGGCGCTCTTGAACGGCCCAATCAGCAGCCGCGAGCGCTCCGGCGTTTCGGCGACATAGCCGCTAAGGCCTTCAAAGATATCCCTGTTGCGATTCTTTATGCGCCGGAACTGTTCGGGCAGCGCGTTCGAATTCGACCCGCTGGCAAGCTGGACCCACAGCCGCGCTTTGGCGGTCGATGGCGCAGCCGGCGACGATGGCGAGCGCATCTGGGGCGGGATGCTGGCGACTTGAACCGGCTTGATCGCCGGGGCCGCGCTGGGCCCCTTGAACAATTCGTCGATCGAGGCCAGCCGATCCCCCGACATCGGCATCGCGCCCGAAACATTGCCGGCCATCTGAGCTCGAATTGTTTGGGACAAGGAGGGCGTGGCCGGTGCTGTGTAGTGCGCCGGTCCAGCCCCGGGCTGAGGAACGTAGGCGTAGCTTTGCCCAGAATCCGGGAAAATGCCGAGGTTGACCGCGGCCGCCTTCTGGTCGGACCGAAGCGAGGGCAGCTTGGCAAGGAACGGCGCCATCGTGCCCGAAGAGCCAGGCATTGCCGCATCGAGCGAGCGCCGCGCCCCCGCCAGGTCGCCGGCCACCGCCAGCACCAGCGCTCTAGCCCGAGCCGCTCCCGGATCGCCCCGGCCCATCAGCGGCCCAAGCATGGCGATCGCCCCCGCTTTGTCACCGGTAATCGCCAGGCTCAGCGCCAGCCGGCGCCGCGCTTCGTCGCCATCGCCGCCGCCAAGCGCGGCGCGATAGTCGGATTGCGCCTCGGCATGGCGACCCAGCAGATCGTAAGCGAGGCCGCGATCGGTGCCGATCATCGTCGCCGTCGCCCCCAGCCGCTGGGCGCGGGCGAAGTACGGCATCGCCCCGCGCGCATCGCCGTCGGCAACCAACGCCGCGGCCATTCCGGCCTGCGGCAAGGGGCTAGTCGGGAAAACTTCGTCGGCGCGGCCGAAGAATCCGACCGCGGCTTGGCTGTCGCCGAGCGCCAGCGCCGCCTTGCCCGCCCCGATCAGCGCCAGGAAATCCTTGGGGGACGTGGCCAGCACGCGGATGTGGCGGGCCATCGCAGCCGCCGGCGTTTCACGCGGCATCCAGGCGCCGGACGGTAAATAGGGAGACGGTGTGGTCAGTGAGGTTTCGGCTCTCAGCTGCGCCGACGAGCCCGCCAGCGCCACCCCGACCGCGGCCATGAGCAGCACTGCAACGCGAATCCTGCGGACGGAAGCTGTGACCATGAGCAAGGCCAATGCCCGGCCGAGCCTTGCCCAAAGATTTATGGCCAAAGCAGTAACGACGAGCCGTGCAGTCCCGGCGATGGGACGGTCGGGCACGCGCTCAATCCTCTATTGGTTATTCTGCCGATTGAGGAAGCGGGGGATGTCGAGCGGCTCCCGGCGGATATCCGGCGAGGAGTCGTCGTCGGCCTGTGCCTGCGCGGCGCCGCGAGCGATGTTCGACATGCGCTCGAACAAGGTGCCGCTCTCGCGCACCGCTTTCGGCGGCGCGACGGCCTCTCCGGTCATGTCTTCGGACATGTCGAGATCGGCAAGTTCGTCGTCGCTCGGCGGAGCGATCGGCGCGCCCGACACCGGGCTGGTCAGAATGTCGTCGGAATCGAGCAGCAACTCATCGCCGTCGTCGTCGGCCGACAGTTCCAGCGTGTCGTTATCCGTCGTTGCTGGGTCCTGGCTGAACCCCGGCGCCGGGACGACGGCGGCGGTGCGCGAGGCGGGAAAGGTGAAGACCTTGCCCGGCTGCGCCTGGACGACGCTTTCAGCCTCGATTCCGGTGGCGACCACCGACACGCGCAGCTTGCCGCCCAGATCATTGTTGAACGCCGAGCCCCAGATGATGTTGGCGTCGGGGTCGACCAATTCCTTGATGTGGCTGGCGGCTTCGTCGACTTCCATCAGGCGCATGTCCTCGCCGCCGGTGATCGAGATGATGACGCCCTTGGCGCCCTTCATGCTGACGCCGTCGAGCAGCGGGTTGGAAATGGCTTTTTCGGCGGCTTCGATGGCGCGATTGTCGCCGACCGCTTCGCCGGTGCCCATCATTGCCTTGCCCATCTCCCCCATCACCGAGCGAACGTCGGCGAAGTCGAGATTGATCAGGCCCGGCATGACCATCAGATCGGTGATCCCGCGCACGCCCTGCTGAAGGACTTCGTCGGCCATTTCGAACGCTTCCTTGAAGGTCGTGTCGGAATTGGCGAGGCGGAACAGATTCTGGTTGGGAATGACGATCAAAGTGTCGACATGCTGTTGAAGCTCGTCGATGCCGGCGTCGGCGGCGCGGCCGCGGCGCGAGCCTTCGAAAGCAAACGGCTTGGTGACGACGCCGACGGTCAATATGCCCTTATCGCGTGCGATCTTTGCGATCACCGGCGCGGCGCCGGTGCCGGTGCCACCGCCCATGCCGGCGGCGATGAAGCACATGTGCGTGCCTTCCAGCGCACGCTCGATTTCTTCCAAAGTCTCTTCGGCGGCGGCGCGGCCGATTTCGGGGCGCGAGCCGGCGCCAAGGCCCTGGGTGATCTTGAGCCCGAGCTGGATGCGGCGGTCGGCGGTCGAGGCGTTGAGCGCCTGGGCGTCGGTGTTGGCGACGATGAAGTCGACGCCCTGGACGTCGGCGCCGATCATGTTGGCGACGGCGTTGCCGCCGGCTCCGCCGACACCAATGACGCAAATGCGCGGACGAAGCTCGTCAACCTCAGGCCGGACGAAATCGATGCTCATGACATATCCCCCTGCAACAGGTGCAATCCTCTGGGTGAATCAATGCACTAGTCCGATTCGCCGACCAAGCGAAAATGTTAACGCGGCCAAGAAAATTGGGGAAAAGCGTGACCCGAAAGACTCACATTGTGGTCCGCCGGTTGTGATTCAGCGAAAATCGACCGGCTCGATCTTGGGAACGCCGATCGCCCACCACAACGCGCCGAACGCGGCGACGACGGCGGTCAGCACAAAAGCGCTTCCATAGCCGGCGCGATCGACGAGGATGCCGGTGATGATCGGCCCGAAAATGCCCGACAAATTGCCAAGCGCATTCTGGACCCCGACCCACGTTCCGGCGGCACGCGGCCCGGCGAAGATCTGCGCTATCGCGTAGAGGTTGAGCGACAAGGACGCGGTGGCGGCGCCGGCGAGCGACAGCAGGATCGCGAAATCGACCGCGCTGTCGGCATAATCGAGGCCGAGGATGGCCGCGGCTGCGAGCGACTGGCTGGCGATCATCATCCACCGCCGGCACAGCGCCTCCGAACGGCCCGAGCGAGTCCACCAATCCGAGAACCGCCCGTAGCTCAACGCGCAGACCGCCTGCACCGAATAGCCGAGCGTCGCCAGCAGCGTCATCTGGGTGATGGTGAAGCCGCGCTCCTTGACCAGGTACAGCGGCAGCCAGGCGAGCAGGAAATAGAAGCAGTAATTGCCCGCGCAGTGGCCGATCGACATCGACCACAACGCCCATTTGCCAAGCACCGAACGGATCGAGACGCGCGGGCCCTCATCGGCGTCGACCGCCGCCGGCAGCGACCGGACCATCTCGCGCCACGGCCACAGCCAGATCAACGTGGCCAGGCCAAAGATGATGAACATCGGCCGCCAGCCCATTGAGGCGACGATCAGTCCGCCAGTCAGCGTGCCGATCGCTGGACCGAGCGCGATGCCGGCCGCGACCGCGGCATTCGCCATGCCGCGGCTCTCGGTGGGGACATGCCGGGCGATGATCTTCGAAGTGCCGGGAAAGGCGATGCTCTCGCCGACGCCGAGCATGATGCGCAGCACCAGCAGCGAGGTGAACCCGCCGATGAAGCCGATCAGCAAGGTGCTTGCCGACCAGAGGACGATGCCGCCGGCCATCAGCCGGTAGACCGAGAAGCGGTCGCACAGCCAGCCGACCAGCAGTTGGACCGGCGCATAGACCCAGAAGAAAGCGGACACAGCGATTCCAAAGGTAGTGGCGGACATGCCGAGTTCGGTCTTCATCAACGGCGCCGCAACCGCGATCGCGCCGCGGTCGACATAATTGAGGAAGACCGCCGCGCCGAGCAGCAGGATCAGCCCCCGGTTCGCCATCTGCCTGGTTGCAACGCTCGCCATGTCTTCCCCCCGGATCTCGCTTTAGTAGCCGCCCCGCATCGCCGCGATCAGCCGGCCAACGACGCCCTTTGCAACCTTGCGCTGGGTCGATTTGCCGCCGTCGAGATCGCGAATGTCGCTGCTTTGCGAGCCGGCGAGAAAGGCGAGCCCGACCAAGGTCGAAAAAGCCGGTCCGCTGTGCGCGTCGGGCAGGCCGGTGATGGTTTTCGGCCGGCCGACCCGCACCGCGCGGCCGAGCACGCCCTGCATGTAATCGGCGATGTTCTTCAATTCACCGCCGCCGCCGGTCAGCACGACCTGCCGGCCGACGGGTCCGGTGAAGCCCAGTTCCTTCAACGCCGCCTCGATCTGGGCGGTCAGTTCCTCGACACGGGCACGGATCACCATCATCAGCTGGGCGCGCGTAATCCGCGTTGGTTCGGCGCCATCCTCGGCCCCGACCTGGGTCGCGTCGATCATTTCGTGATTGTCGCGCGGGCTGGTCATCGCCGAGCCGTAAAAGCATTTGAGCCGCTCGGCGTCGCGCCGCTGGACCCCGAAAGCGCAGGCGATGTCGTCGGTGATATCCTTGGCGCCGAGCGGGATCGAACGAAGGCCGACCAACATCCCGCCCGCGTGGAGGGAGACGTTGGTCACTTCTGCCCCAAGCTCGACCAGTGCGACGCCGAGCTCGCGCTCTTCCTCGGTCAAACAGGCGAGCGCCGCAGCGACCGGCGAAGCGACGATCGCCTTGACGCCCAAATGCGCCGAACGGATCACATAATCGATGTTGCGCAGCGGCGCCGGGTCGGCTGCGACGACGTGGATGTCGACACCCAAGCGGTCGGCGTGGAGCCCGATCGGGTGCTTGACCCCTTCGACCCCGTCGATCGTGTAGAGCGCCGGTTGCGCGTGGAGCACGACCTGGCCACCCCGGTCGAGCGCATTGCGGCCGCCCGACAGCAGTTCGTCGATGTCGGCCTGCTCGATCTGGTGGCCGCCAAGCTCAACTTCGACATTGGCGACGTCGCTGACCAGCCCGCCGGCGCCATAGCTCGCCCACACCTCGTCGATCGTGACACCCGACATGCGCTCGGCCAGTTCGACCGCCTCGCGAACCGCGAACTCGCTGGCTTCCATATCGGAAATGTAGCCGCGCTTGACCCCGCGGCTCTCGCGCTGGCCGGTGCCGAGCACGCGCAGCCGGCCGTCGTCGTCGGCGGTGACGATCAACGCGCTGACCTTCGACGAGCCGATGTCGAGCGCGGCGATGACCTTGGAGTCGGCGGGCGACGACATGTTCAGCGTCAACCTTCCGCCGGAGCGTCGGCGGCAATCGCCTCGCCGGGCGCCCGCGGCAGGCGGACGATCATCTTGCCCGGGATGCGCAAGTCGAAGCGCACTAGGCCGCGCCCGAGCAGGCCGGACGAGCGATCGGCCTTGGCGAACCTCGCCAGCGCCTTGCGCGACGCTGTTTCGCCTTCGGGCAGTGCGACGGTTTCGCCGGTTTGGAATGCGAGATCCCAACGTCGCTGGCCGATCCAGGTGGCGGAGGCGAGTTGGGGCTTCAACGTCGGCACCTGGGCCATCAAGCGGTTGAGCAAATTAGCCTGACCGTTGGCGCCCGGCCCGATGAGCAAGGGCAGGTCGGGCATCTGGTCGACCGGGACCCGGTCGAGGACCACGCCTTCGGCATCGATCAGCGCCAGCCGCTGCTTGTCTTGCCACAGCGCGGCGGGGCGCCGCTCGACGATGTCGATGACCAGAGTGTCAGGCAGCCGGCGTGAGACTCGCGCGTCCTTGACCCAGCCGAACTGCAGCAGGCGCTCGCGGATGCGGGCGACGTCGACCAACGGCTGCGCGGGACGCCCGCTGCCCGATTGGTCGGACGCGCGGCGCAGTTCATCGACGATCACCGAATCGACCAGCTTGCGGTTCATGCGGTTGAGACCGACGATCTGATAGCCGCTGACGGTGAATCCCGCCCGGCCAATCGCAGCGCCGGCCGAGGTCGCTGCCTTGGACGGAATGTCGAGCGCGACCAGCACGACGATGCCGATCACCAGCAAAAAGGCGACGAAGGCCAGCCCGGCAATACGATTGGCGCGAGCGTGGCTTGCCGCGGTCCGCTTGGAAACGCGCGGCGCGGCCTTGCGCTTGGCCCGGGCCGGCGCGCCGCGGCGAACGTGGGCGGCACTCACCCGAGCGCCTCTTCGATCAGCCGCTCGACCAGTTCGCCGTACGCAATGCCGCGGTATTTCGCTTGCTCGGGGACCAGGCTGAGCGGCGTCATGCCCGGCTGAGTGTTGATCTCGAGCAAATAAAGGCCCGCCTCGCCCTGCTCATCGTCCCAGCGGAAATCCGATCGCGACGTGCCCTTGCAGCCGAGCAGCTGGTGGCCTTTCGCGGCCATGTCTTTCATCGACTTCGCAATCGCCTCCGGAACATCGGCCGGGCAGATGTGGACGGTCAGCCCGTCGGTGTATTTCGCATCATAATCGTAAAAACCCGCGACTGGCTTCAATTCGGTCACCGCCAACGCCTCGCCGCCCATCACGGCGACCGTGAGCTCGCGGCCCTTGATGAACGGTTCGGCAAGCAGCTTGTCGAAATGGTGCCATGGTCCTTCGACGTCGCGGCCGATCGGGTTGCCGGTATTGCCGTCGTCGGTGACGATCGCGACGCCGACCGACGAGCCCTCGTTGACCGGCTTGACGACATAGGGCCGCGGCATCGGATCGGCGGCGAACAGGCTCTCGCTCTCCACCACCTTGCCTGCCGGCATGCGCACGCCGTGTGGCACCAGGACCAGCTTGGTCAGCTCCTTGTCGATGGCGATCGCCGAGGTCGTCAGGCCGCTATGCGTGTAAGGGATCTGCATCAGGTCGAGCAGGCCCTGCACGGTACCGTCCTCGCCGGGTGTGCCGTGCAATGCGTTGAACACCACGTCGGGCTCCAGGTCCGCCAGGCGGGCGCCAACGTCATGCTCCATGTCGAGCTCGGTGACGTTCGACCAACCGCGTTCGCGAAGAGCTTCGGCAACGCCGCGGCCGCTGGTCAGCGACACTTCGCGCTCGCTCGACCACCCGCCCATCAGCACCACGACGTGGATACTCTTGTTCATTCCACTCCGATCCGCTGGATTTCCCATTCGAGGGATATGTTGGTTTTCGCGCGCACGCGACGCCGGACTTCTTCGCCAAGCGCCTCGATGTCGGCGCTCGTCGCGCTACCGAGGTTGAGCAAGAAGTTGCAATGCTTTTCCGAGACTTGGGCACCGCCGAGAATCATTCCGCGGCAGCCGGCAGCGTCGATCAGCGCCCACGCCTTGTGGCCATCAGGGTTCTTGAAGGTCGAGCCGCCGGTGCGGCTACGGATCGGCTGGGTGTCGTCGCGGGCGGCGGCGATGCGGTCCATCTCGGCGCCGATCGCCGCCGGCTTGCCGGGATGCCCGCGGAAGGTCGCGCTGACCACCACCGCGCCTTCGGGCAATTCGCTGTGGCGATAGCTGTAATTGAGCTTCGCGAACGGCCAGTCCTCGACCTCGCCCGAGCGCAACACGAGTGTCGCCGAGATGAGGATGTCCTTGACCTCGCGGCCATAGGCGCCGCCGTTCATCCGCACGAAGCCGCCAACCGTGCCCGGAATGCCGCGCAAAAATTCGAGCCCGGCGATGCCGGCATCGCGCGCGGTCGATGAGACGAGGATGCCGCTCGCCCCGCCACCGCAGCGCAGGCTGGTTGCGTCAATCGACTCGATCTTCGCGAACGCTTTGCCCAGCCGGACGACGACGCCCGGTACGCCGCCGTCGCGAACGATTATATTGGAACCCAGGCCGAGCGCCATCACCGGCACCCCGGAGTCGAGATCGCGGAGGAATTGCGCGAGGTCGTCGGCGTCCGCTGGTTCGAACAGCCATTGCGCGGAGCCGCCGCTCTTGAACCATACCAAGGGGGCAAGGGGGGCGGCGGGAGTCAGCTTGCCACGCACCTTGGGCAGGGTTTCAGCTACGCTCATTTCGACGCTCGCGCTCGCTCGATACCCTGGGCCAGCCCGGCCGCCCACTTGGTGATGTCGCCCGCGCCCATGCAGACAATCACGTCGCCGTCCGCCGCGATATCGCGGAGTGACTGCGCCAGGTCGCCGGGGTCGGCGACGGCTTTAACCATCCGGTGGCCGTGGGCGCGTAGACCCTCGGCGAGCGCGGCGGAGTCGACGCCGTCGATCGGCTCCTCGCCCGCCGCGTAAACCGGCGCCACCATGACGATGTCGGCGTCGTTAAAGGCGTTCTGGAAGTCGTCCATCAGCGCCTGCAGGCGGGTGTACCGATGCGGCTGGACGACGGCGATCACGCGCCCGGTGGAATCCTCGCTGCCGACGGTCGCAAAGGCGCTTTCCCGCGCCGCCGACAAGACCGCGCGGATCTCGACCGGATGGTGGGCATAATCGTCGATGACGATCGCCCCGCCGACTTCGCCGACGCGGGTGAAGCGGCGCTTGACCCCCTCGAACTTGTCAAAGCCTTCGACGATCTTGTCGTTGGCAATGCCAAGCTCGATGGCGACCGCGATCGCGGCGAGCGCATTCTGGACGTTGTGGCGGCCTGGCATCGGCAGGCCGATCCGCTCGATCGTCTGCCGCGAGCCGTCGCGCTGGAGGATGATCGCGTCGAAGCGGGTGCCGCCACGCTCGGCGACGACATTGTCGGCGCGCAGGTCGGCGAGCGCCGAGAAGCCGTAGGTCACCACCCGCCGATCACGAATCCGGCTCAGCAGATTCTGCACTTCGGGATGGTCGACGCACATCACCGCAAGCCCATAGAAGGGCACATTCTCGACGAACTCGACGAACGCATCCTTGATCGCGTCGAAGCTGCCGTAATGCTCGAGATGCTCAGGATCGACATTGGTGACGACGGCGATGGTCCCGTCGAGCCGCAAGAAGCTGCCATCGCTTTCGTCCGCCTCGACCACCATCCAGTCGCTTTTGCCGAGCCGAGCGTTCGACCCGTAACGGTTGATGATGCCGCCGTTGATCACCGTCGGGTCGAGCCCGCCGGCATCGAGCAGCGCCGCGATCATCGACGTCGTCGTCGTCTTGCCGTGGGTGCCGGCGACCGCGACGGTGTTCTGCATCCGCATCAGCTCGGCAAGCATCTCGGCCCGCTTGACGCGCGGTAGGCGCCGCTCGGCCGCCGCTACGACCTCCGGGTTACTGTCCCGGATCGCGGTCGAGCAAACGACCACGGTCGCGTCGCCGAGATTGTCGGCGCTGTGGCCGATCGTCACCGGGATGCCGGCCTTTCTCAGGCCCTCGACGACATAGCCTTCGGCAACGTCGGAGCCCTGAACCTTGTAGCCCAATTGGTGCATCACCTCGGCGATGCCGGACATGCCGATCCCGCCGATACCGACGAAATGGATGATCCCGACATCGGTACCGAATGCCTTCATGCGGGGACGGCCCCGGCAAATGCCGGCTGGCTGCGCGGTGCAAGGGTCGAGCCGACCATCAGCGGCGTCAGCCCGTTGCCGATACGCTCGACCAAATCGGCGAGGTCGCGCGCGGCATGCGGGCGTCCGACCGACAGCGAGCGAGCGGCGGCGTTGGCGAGCGCCTGCGGATCGGCGGCCATCGCCTCGATCTGGCGGGCCAGCACCTGCGGCGTGAACTGAGTTTGCGGGATGGTCCGGGCGCCGCCCGCTTTGGTCATCTCGCGAGCGTTGGCGGTCTGGTGGTCGTCCGTCGCCGAAGGAAATGGAATCAGGATCGCCGGCCGCCCGGCGGCGGTCAGCTCGGCGATGGTCGAAGCACCCGCCCGCCCGATCACCAGATGCGCGTCGGCGAGCTTGTCGGGCATGTCCTCGATATAGGTCATGAGCTCAGCGGGGATGGCGAGTTCGGCATAGCGCTTGCGGACCCGGTCGATGTCGTCAGCGCGGCATTGCTGGATGACCTGCAGGCGGCGGCGGAGCGATGGGGTGAGCAGGCCGAGCCCTTCCGGCACGACCTGGCCAAGGATGGTCGCGCCCTGGCTGCCGCCAGTGATCAGGATCTTCAGCGGGGCGACCTCGTCGAACGGCGGGAACGGCATTTCGCCGAGCTTGGCGACGGCCTCGCGGACAGGATTGCCGACCGTGACGGTCTTGCCCTTATCGCGAGATTTCAGGCGTTCGACCACG
This sequence comes from Sphingomicrobium sp., assembly GCA_039925985.1. Taxonomy (GTDB): domain Bacteria; phylum Pseudomonadota; class Alphaproteobacteria; order Sphingomonadales; family Sphingomonadaceae; genus Sphingomicrobium. The sequence goes on along the minus strand of JBDSXT010000003.1, from coordinate 8,245 downwards.
TCATAGGCCGTAGCAATCGCGGCGGCGTCGCCGGCGAGGAAGCGATTGACCCGGCCGAGCACCGCGTTCTGTTCGTGGAGCAGGCTTGGGATACGCATCCCTGCGGCGGCGAGCAGCGCCGGGAACGCCGGATAGCCGCCGAAGCCGACGACCGCGTTGGGCGTGTGATTGCGGTATAGCCCCTTGGCCTCGCTTCGCCCGGCGACCACCGACCGCAGCGCCTTGAGCCAACCGAGCGGGCCGCCGCCCAGGCGTCCGGCCGGGAGGATATGGACGGGGACGTTGCCAAACAGCCCGGGGAAGCGCGCGCCGCGCTCATCGGTGATTAGCATCACGCCATGACCGCGGGACTTCAATTCGACGGCGAGCGCGTGGGCCGGAACCATATGTCCGCCGGTGCCGCCGGCAGCGAGTACGAAGTTCATCCCAGCCATGGCTTCATTGAGGAAGATCCCCGCTCCATTTGACGACATATGGCGAGCGGGTCAGATACGGGTTTCGACGGGTGAAAGCGAGCAGCAAACCCATGCCGATCGACAGCGCCAGCATCGAGCTGCCGCCATAGCTGATGAACGGCAGCGTCATCCCCTTCGACGGCGCGATCTGGACGTTGACCGCCATGTTAATCAGCGCCTGCAGGCCGAACTCGATCACCAGGCCCGCGGCGGCGAGAATGGCGAAAGTCGAATCCTCGTCGAGCAGCTTGACCAGCACGCGGATGACGATCGTCAGATAAAGCAAGGCAATCGCCAGGCAGGCGATCAGCCCGAACTCCTCGCCGATCACCGAAAAGATGTAATCGGTGTGCGGCTCGGGCAGGCCGAACTTGCGGGTGCCGCCGCCCGGGCCCATCCCGAACAGCCCGCCGGCGGTCAGCGTGCGCATCGCATTGTCGGTCTGGAACGTGTCGCCTTCGCCGAACAGGAAGCCGTCGATGCGGACGGTGGCGACATCGTAGAAAAAGTAAGCGAGGACCACGAGCACGACGCCCACCACGGCGAGCCCGCCAAGGATGCGCAGGTTGACCCCGGCGAGCGCCAGCATTGCAATCCACACGCAGCCGAAGATGATCGTCGAGCCGAAATCGGGCTGGCGCATCAGCAGCACCGCGACCGCGCCAGTGACCAGCGCCGACATGGCGAACACCGGCAACGACTTGTCGCTCTCGCGCAGGGATAGCAGCCACGCCATCGCGACGACGAAGAACGGTTTCAAAAACTCCGACGGCTGCAGCTGGCCGACGCCGATATCGATCCAGCGCTTGGCGCCGTTCACTTCGGGCCCGAGGACGGGGACGAAGATCAGCATGACGAAGAAGAAAGCGGCGCCGAACAGCGACAGGCGCCGCGCCCGCTCGCGGGTCAGCATCGAGATGCCGATCATCACCGGCACGCCGAGCGCGATCCAGGCGATCTGGCGGTAGAAATAATGGAGCCCGGAGAATTGCACCGAGCCGCCCGAATAGCGCTGCGCCGCGGCGGGCGAGGCCGCGGCAACGGCGATCAAGCCGATGCCGATCAGGACGGCGACCAGCAGCAGGAGCACGCGGTCGATCTCCCAGAACCAGCGGCCCGCGGTTGACCGATCTGAGCGGCCGTAGCGATTGGGGTCGGCGAAGGCGGCGCTCGCCTTGATTCTGCCCGAGATGCTGCCGATCATAACGCCCCCACTGCGCTGCGGAACGCGTCGCCGCGCTCCTCGAAATCGCGGAACTGGTCGAAGCTGGCGCACGCCGGCGACAGCAGGACCGTGTCGCCGCTCTCGGCATCATGTGCGGCGGCTTTCACCGCTTCGCCAAGCTCGCGACAATTCTTCACCGCCATGTGCGGCTTGAGCACCGCCTCGAACAGCTCGGCGGCCTCGCCGATTGTGTAGGCCGAGCGGACATGGTCGAAGTGCGGCGCGCACTCGTCGAGATTGTCGGTCTTGGCCCGCCCGCCCAAGATCCAGCGGATCGCCGGAAACGCGGCGAGCGCCGGCGCGGTGGCGGTCGGATTGGTCGCCTTGCTGTCGTTGACGAAAAGGACGCCGTCTTTGTCGCGGATGCGCTCCATGCGGTTCGGGAGGCCACGAAAGGTGCGGAGACCTTGCAATATCGCGTCGACGGTCAGGCCAGCCACACCGTCCTGCGAGAGCGCCGACATCACCGCTACGGACGCAGCTGCGTTGTCCGCATTATGCGGACCTTGGAGTGCGGGCCAATCCGATTGCCGAGTAAAGTCAACGTTCGGATCCACAAGATGACGATCGTCAAAGAAAATAATCCAAGGATCGGCAGCAAACTCTGCACTTCCAAACTGGCAGTCCGTCTCGTTGTCGAGGACAATGTAGCGCTTTGGAGACTGCATCTCGAAGAGTCGGGCTTTTGAGTCTGCGTAGGCCTCTAACCCGTCGTACCGGTCCAGGTGATCCGGCGTGACGTTGAGCAGCACGGCGACATCGCAATCGAGGCTTTGGGTGAGGTCGAGCTGGTAGCTCGACAGCTCAAGCACATAGACACCGCCTTCGGGGAGCGGGTCCTGGGCGAGGATCGGCAGGCCGATGTTGCCGCCCATGCTCGTCGGTACACCCGCGGTCTCGAGGATGTGGTGGACCAGCGCGGTGGAGGTCGACTTGCCGTTGGTGCCGGTGATGCCGACGACCTTGTGCGGCGGCAGCTCGGGCCGGGCGCGGGCGAACAATTCGATGTCGCCGATGATTTCGACGCCGGCGTCACGCGCGCGCTGGGCGATCGGGTGGGTGTTGAGCGGTAGCCCTGGCGTGACCACCAGGCTGTCGAACTGACTTAGGTCGGCGGTGTCGAGATTGGCAAACCCAAGTCCGTTCGTGTCGAGCGAAGTCGAGACACCATCGATGTCCCTCGACTTCGCTCGGGACGAACGGATATTTTCGATCGTGGCAGGATCGCTGTCCCATGCCGTCACTCTGGCCCCGCTCGCCAGCAACGCCTCGACCGTCGCCAGCCCGGAGCGCGCAAGCCCGTACACCGCGTAATGCTTGCCAGCGAAAGCCCGCGCGGTAATCACCGCAGCTTCAGCGTGCTGAGGCCGGCGAGCGCCAGCACGAAGCTGACGATCCAGAAGCGGATGACGACGGTCGGCTCGGACCAGCCGAGATGCTCGAAATGGTGATGGATCGGGGCCATCAGGAAGACGCGCTTGCCGGTCCGTTTGTAGACGGCGACCTGGATCACGACCGACAGCGCCTCGACCACGAACAGCCCGCCGATGATGACCAGGACGAACTCGTGATGCGCGGCGACGGCGATGGTGCCCAGCGCGCCGCCGAGCGCGAGGCTGCCGGTGTCGCCCATGAAAACCGCGGCGGGCGGCGCGTTGAACCACAGGAACGCGAGCCCGGCGCCGACGATCGCCAGGCACAATACGGTCAGGTCGCCGACGCCCAAAATATGCGGGATGCCGAGGTAGTTGGCGAACTTGGCGTTGCCAACGAGGTAGGCGATCAGGAGGAACGCAATCGAGGCGATGATCACCGGCATCGTCGCCAATCCGTCGAGCCCGTCGGTCAAATTCACCGCATTGCCGAACGAGACGATCACGAATGCCCCGAAGGCGATGTACAGCCAGCCAAGGTCCATCACCGGCCCCTGGACGAACGGCAGATAAAGATCGGTGTTGCCGTTGCGAATGATCAGCCAGGTGGCGAAACCGGCGATGAGGAATTCGAGCGCCAGCCGCATCCGGCCCGACAGGCCGGCGTGGTGCGCTTTCTTGACCTTGTCGTAATCGTCGAGGAACCCGATCAGCCCGAAGCCGCCGGTAACCAGCAGGCACGCCCAGACGTAGGGGTTGGTGAGGTCCATCCACAGCAAGGTCGAGACGGCGACCGAGATCAGGATCAGCAGGCCGCCCATGGTCGGCGTGCCGCGCTTGGCGAGGTGGCTTTGCGGGCCGTCGGCGCGGATTGGCTGGCCCTTGCCCTGGCGGACGCGAAGGTAGGAGATGAACCACGGTCCAAGGATCAGACCGATCGCCAGCGCCGTCGCGCTCGCCGCGCCGGCGCGGAAGCTGATGTAGCGGATGAGGTTGAGGACGCCCGGGAACCCGAGCTGTTCGGCGATCAGGTAGAGCATGGTGCAAGCTCCCCTGCCACTTGCTCGACCAGCCTCGCAAGCCCGACCGAATTGGACGCCTTGACCAGCACCGCGTCGCCGGGCCGCACCAGCCGCAGCAGCAGCTCGGTGGCTTCGTCGACGCCGGCAGCACGGTCGACGTCGACCTGACCGGCCAGCGCGTCGGCTAAGGGCGTGAACTCCGGGCCGATCAGGATCAACCGGTCGACGTGGGCATCGGTCACCGCGGAGGCGAGGCCGGCATGGAGCCCGTCGCTATGGCTCCCGAGTTCGCGCATCGGCCCGAGCACCGCGATCCGCCGGGACACGCCAAGCTCCGAACCTAGGCTCTTCAAGGTCGCCGCCATCGACGCCGGATTGGCATTGTAGCTTTCGTCGATCAGTAGGAGATCGCCGCCGTCGAGCTTGATGGTGTGGCGCTCGCCACGGCCTTTCAAGGCGCCCATGTCGCCGAGCGCCAAGCCCGCGACCGCAACGTCGCCACCGACTACCTCAATCACCGCCAGCGCCGCCAGCGAATTGGTCACCCAATGGTCGCCGCGCTGCGAGATGGTAAAGGTCAACGCGCAGTCGAGAAGCGACGCCGTGATCAGGCTGCCGCCGCCGGTCGAGCGAACCGCGTGCACCGCATGGACGTCGGCGTCGCCGCCGCCAAAGGTGATGATGCTCTCGGCATAACGGCGCGCCGCCTTGACCAGCCGGTCGCGATGCGGGCCGTCGTTGGGGACGATCGCCACGCCTTCAGGCTCCAGGCCCTGGAAGATCTCCCCCTTGGCGTCCGCAATGGCTTCTTCGGAGCCCAGGGTTTCGATGTGCGCCGGGGCAATCGCGGTGATCAGCGCGACGTGCGGGCGCACCATCCGCGTCAGCGCGGCGATCTCGCCGGCATTGCTCATCCCCAGTTCGAGCACTGTAAATTCGGCATCGCGCGGCATCCGGGCGAGGCTCAACGGCACGCCGGTGTGGTTGTTGTAGCTTTTGACCGAGCGATGGACAGCGCCCGGGCGCCAGCGTTCGAGCGCGGCGAAGATCGCTTCCTTGGTGCTGGTCTTGCCGACCGAGCCGGTGACCGCGATGATTTTGGCGCTGGATCGGGCACGCGCCGCACGGCCGAGATCGTCGAGCGCCCGCGCCGTGTCCGCGACGAGCACGTGCGGCGCATCGATCGATTGTGAGACCAACGCGCCCGCTGCTCCCGCGGCAATCGCGCCAGCGACGAATTGGTGGCCGTCGTGAGCGGTGCCGGGCATGGCGACGAACAGATCGCCGGCTTCAACCTCGCGGCTGTCGAACGTTACCCCGGTCACCACGAAATCGCCGTGGACCGTGCCGCCGGTTGCGGCCGCGATCTCGGCTGGGGTCCAGAGAGTTGTCATCGAGCGCTAACCCTCCCCGTTCGTCCAGAGCGAAGTCGAGGGGACGTATCTCGACTTCGCTCGATACGAACGGAATTGGGGGGCGAGGCTCACGCCGCGCACTCGCGGGCGACGACGACATCGTCGAACGGCAGCACGCGCTGGCTAGCGCCGGCGCCGATGATCTGGCCCTGCTCGTGGCCCTTGCCGGCGACCAGCACGATATCGCCTGGCCGGGCGAGCTTGATGGCTTGCGCAATCGCTTCCCGGCGGCCGGCGATTTCGGTGGCGCCGGGCGCTCCGGCGAGTATCTCGGCGCGGATTCTGGCCGCGTCCTCGCCGCGCGGATTGTCGTCGGTGACGATGACCACATCGGCCAGCCGCGACGCCACCGCGCCCATTTCGGGCCGCTTGCCCTGGTCGCGATCACCGCCGGCGCCGAAGACGATGATCAACTTGCCCTCGACGTGCGGGCGCAAGGCAGCAATCGCGGCTTCGAGCGCATCGCCGGTATGCGCATAATCGACATAGACCGGCACGCCGCCGCGGCTGATCACCGCCCGCTCGAGCCGGCCGCGGACCGGCGACACCCTCTGCATCGCCGAGAACGTCGCTTCCCATTCGCCGCCGGTCGCCAGGACGAGGGCTGCCGCGGTCAACACGTTCGCCGCCTGGTAAGCGCCGATCAACGGCAGCGCGAGGCGATACGACCGGCCATCATGGTTGAGCATAATGGTCTGGCCGAGCGGCGTCGGCACTTGGTCCAATAGCTGAATGGTCTCGCCCTTGCGGCCGACGGTCATCAGCTTCGAACCACGCCGCCGAACCCGGTCGATTACCGCATCCGATTTGGGATCGTCGGTCCATACCACTGCGGTGCCATCCGGCCCGAGCAGCTCGTCGAACAGCCGCATCTTGGCCTCGAAATAGGAGTCCATGTCGGCATGGTAATCGAGGTGGTCGCGGCTGAAGTTGGTGAAGGCGGCGGCGGCTAGCGGCACGCCCTCGGCGCGGTGCTGGTCGAGGCCGTGGCTGGACGCCTCATACGCGACGTGGCTGATCCCCATCCGCTTGAGGCCGGCGACGTTGGACAGGAAGGTGACGATGTCGGGCGTCGTCAGCCCGGTCGTTACCTGGTCGTCGGCGGTGGTCACGCCGAGCGTCCCGATCGAGGCCGAGCGGTGGCCGCCCATCCGCCAGATCTGCCGCGTCATCTCGACCGTGGAGGTCTTGCCGTTGGTGCCGGTGACCGCGACCGCGACCTCGGGATAGGGCGCAAAGAATTTCGCGGCGAGGCCGGCGAACAGCCGCCGCGGCTTGGGGTCGGCGAGGTGGGGCACCTTGTCGACTTTGGCTTTGGGGCCCGCGACAACGGCGACGGCGCCGCGTCTCACGGCTTCCGGAATGAAATCCTCGCCGTCGAATAGCGCGCCCTTGAACGCCCCGAACACGCTGCCCGGAGCGACCTTGCGGTGGTCGATGGCAAAGCCCGTCACTTCGGAATCGCTATCGACGCCGGAAAGCTCGCGAAGGCGGACCATTTAGTGCTTCGTTTCGTGAACGAAGGGCAGCACCTCGGCCATGTTCGGCTCGCGGCTCTTGTCGGGGCGGACGCCGAGCATCGGCGCGATCCGGCTGACAGCGAGCGAAAAGGCCGGCCCGATATTCCACGCGGCGGTGTGGAAACCGTAGGTCTCCGCGGTCGCCTTGGGATCGTCGAGCATCATCACCATCACATAGCGCGGCTCGTCCATCGGGAACACTCCCGCGAAGCTCGTTACCACGGCGGCGCTGGTGTAGCGGCCGCCGGCCAATTTCTCGGCCGTGCCGGTCTTGCCACCGACCCGGTATCCCGGTGCGTCCGCCCGCTTGCCGGTGCCTTGCGTGACGACCAGGCGAAGCAGCGCGCGCATCTTGTAGCTGGTCTGTTCGGTGAACACCCGGCGGCCCTGGGCGGCGGGGTGCGACGGCCCAACCTTGAGCAAGGTCGCGGGGCGGAAGATGCCGCCGTTGAACAAAGTCGCATAGCCACTCGCCAAGTGGAGCGGCGTCACAGCGATGCCATGCCCGAAGCCGACCGTCATCGTTTCGAACGGACCCCAGCGCGATTCCGGAGTCAGTGTCCGGCCGCGTTCCCGAAGCTCGATCGCCACCGGGGCCAAAAAGCCCATCTTGCCGAGAAATGCCTTTTGCCGCGCGGCGCCGACCTGGTCGGCGATTTGCGCGGTGCCGATGTTCGAGCTTTCCTTCATGATTTCGGCAACCGAGCAGGCGCGACCGTAGGGATGCGTGTCGTGGATCGTGTGCCCGTAAACATGGAGTTCCTGGGGACAATTATACATCTGCCCGAACGACCGAATGATGCCCGAATCCATCGCCATCGCTACCGTGAAGGGTTTGAAGGTCGAGCCGAGCTCATAAACGCCGAGTGTCGCGCGGTTGAAGCGGGCCTCGTCGGAGCCCTGACCCGCTGCATTGGGATTGAGCTGCGGCAGGGAAGTCATTGCCAGCACTTCGCCGGTATTGATATCCATCACGATGCCCGCGGCGCCAATCGCCGAATAGGTCGTCATCGCGTCGAGCAATTCATGTTCGAGCGCCTGCTGAATACGGCTCGAGATCGACAAGGTCAGCGGTGCCCCGCGGCTCGAGGCGCCGGACAATTGGTTGTCGAACGCCCGCTCCATGCCGGCGACGCCGTGGCCGTCGACGTCGGTGTAGCCGATGACGTGCGCGCCAAGGCTGGTCTGGGGGTAGAGCCGGTCCGGCTCGCGGTCGATCGCCAGGCCCGGCTCAC
>JBDSXT010000002.1:0-76464 GCA_039925985.1 Sphingomicrobium sp. | reverse complement strand
CCGCTGAAGGCGCGCCCGCAAAGGCGGGTCCGTCCATCGGTACGGGCCGGCGCTTTGCGGAACCGTTCGTCGATTTGTCGAACGGCGGTGGCATCGGCGAGCCCGCTGTGCGCGGTGTTGGCCCAATAAGACGGGGGGAAAATATGCGCCTGAAGGCTGCGTTTCGCGCTTCGGTTGCCCTGGCGGGCGTCGGCGTCCCAAGTGCCGTTCAGGCCCAGACCGCGGTCGGCGAACAACCGGCGCCAACCGCTGCCAATTCCGCCAGCCGGGTCACCGGCTACGATGCCGCCTTCTTCGCCCAGTTCGCGCCGCGAACCGCGCTCGACATCGTCCAGCACGTGCCGGGATTCCAACTCATTCTCGGAGCAACGCAGACCGATCAGGGCGCGATCGACGTCCGCGGCTTCGCCGGAACGGCCGGCAACGTCGTGATCAACGGCGCCCGGCCGAGTTCGAAGGCCGAATCGCTGCAAGCCCTTCTGCAGCGCATCCCGGCCCAGCGCGTCGTCCGCGTCGAGGTCGGACCGGGCGATCTGTTCGGATCGGACTATGCAGGCAAGAACCAGGTGCTCAATATCATCGAGTCCGAAGCCTCGGGCATCGATGCCAACGTCAACATGACCGTGCGACGCCTACACACCGGGCGCATTGTCCCGGACGGCTCGGCCACGGTCGCGATGACCCGCGGACCGTCGAGCATCAATCTCTCAGCGGGCTTGGGCCACAACGTGCAAATCAACAACGGACCCGACACGGTCACCGACGGGATTATTGGCGCCGTGCTCGAACGCCGGTTCAAGACCAATTTTTACTACAATCACGACCCCTATGTGGCGGGTAGCTGGGCGCTGCAACGCGCGCCGGACAAGGCTATCCGGTTCAACGTCCGCTGGCAGCCGAGCTATTTCAACCTGCGCCAGGACAATCGCGCTTCACCGGTCGATGGCGCGGCCCATGACGACAACCTGTTCCAGCATTACCGTACGCCGGTGCTGGAGCTCGGCGGCGACGTCACGCGCCCACTCGCCGGTGGTGCAATCAAGCTGGTCGGTCTCGCCACTCGCCGCAAGCGCGACAATTTCGATGCCTACGTCGCACGCGATGGATTGATCGACGATGGTGCCCAGATTGTCGGCGGTTTCGAGCAGCAACAAAACGCGCGCCGCAACGAGACCATCGGCCGGCTGAGCTGGACGCGCGCCAATCTTGCTGGATTTTCGTTCGAGGCGGGCGCCGAAGCCGCGCTCAACACGCTCGACAACCAGCTCGCGGTGTTCGAAATCGGCGAGGCCGGCGAGCGCATTCCGATCACGCTCCCGATCGCCAATGCAACGGTCAAGGAAACCCGCGGCGAGGCCTATGTCAGCCTTGGCCGCAACCTTTCCCCTGCCCTGCGGATCGATGGCGGCGTCAACTACGAATATTCCAAGCTCAAGGTGCGCGGCGACGCCACCGCCGACCGCAAGCTCGCTTTCATCAAGCCCAATCTGGCGATCGACTGGAAGCCCGGCCGCGGCTGGCACGCGCAATTGTCGGTTCGGCGGACGGTCGCGCAGCTCGATTTCTACGATTTCCTCAGCCTTGCCGATCTCAAGACCGATACGGTCAGCGGCGGCAACCAGGACCTCGAGCCGCAGAGGTCGTGGGAATCGCGCCTGACGGTCGATCATCCGTTGCTCGGCGACGGCGTCGTCAAGCTCGAGCTCGGTTATGATCTGGTGTCGAGGCTGCAGGACCGGATTTTGATCACCGACGATCTTGGACAATCGTTCGACTCGCCCGGCAACCTCGGCACTGGCCGCCGGATGTTCGCCCATCTGATCGTCGATGCGCCGCTCGGCCGATTGTGGACTGGGCTTCGGGTCAAGTTCGACGGCCAGGTCCAGCGCACCCGCGTCGATGACCCAATCAGCGGCGATCCGCGCAACTTCACCGGCTATTTTCCCAATTGGCAGTGGTTGATCGACGCTCGCCGCGACCGCGGCAAGCTGTCCTACGGCTTTGTCGTCTCCGACAACCAGCGCACCGGCATCTTCCGCACCGACGAATTCAATTACAGTTACAACGGCGGTCCGTTCATGACGGCCTTCGTCGAATATCGGGTCGCGCCGCGCACCGCGCTGACGTTCGATGTCGAAAATGCGATCGGCACGCACGGCTATCTCGACCGCCGTATCTTCATCCCCAACCGCGCCGATCCGGGCAGCGTCATTCACGAGCTGCGCGATCGCAACAGCTATCCAAGCTTCAGCATCACCTTGAAGCAGACGCTGGGCGGTGGCGGCGGGGTGGCGAAGTCCAACTGAGGCGGCTAAGAAACCCGCGAATTTCAACCACCGCGGGGACAATTAAGTGGGCGAGCCTGCCATCCTTCCGTTCGACTGGGCCGATCCGTTCGACCTCGAGCATCAGCTCAGCGACGAGGAGCGGATGGTCCGCGACACCGCTGAGGGCTACGCCCAGGCCAAGCTCCAACCGCGCGTCACCGACGCCTATCTCGACGAGCAGTTCGACCGCGACATCCTCTCCGAAATGGGCGAGCTCGGCCTGCTCGGCGCGACCATCCCGCCCGAATATGGCGGCGCCGGCCTCGGCTATGTCAGCTACGGCCTGATCGCCCGTGCCGTCGAGCGCGTCGACAGCGGCTACCGATCGGCGATGTCGGTCCAGAGCTCGCTCGTCATGCACCCGATCCACGCCTACGGCAGCGAGGAGCAGCGCCGCAAATACCTGCCCGGGCTGGCCAAGGGCGAACTCGTCGGCTGCTTCGGCCTGACCGAGCCCGACGCTGGCTCCGACCCCGGCGGCATGCGCACCCGCGCGACCAAGGTCCAGGGAGGCTACGTCCTCACTGGCTCGAAGATGTGGATCACCAATTCGCCGATCGCCGACGTGTTCGTTGTCTGGGCGAAGTCCGAAGCCCACGGCGGCAAGATCCGCGGCTTCGTCCTCGACAAGGGCATGAAGGGCCTGATCGCGCCCAAGATTGGCATGAAGCTGTCGCTGCGCGCCTCGATCACCGGCGAGATCGTCATGGACGAGGTCGAGGTGGGCGAAGACGCCCTGCTCCCCAACGTCGAGGGCCTCAAAGGCCCGTTCGGCTGCCTCAACCGCGCCCGCTACGGCATCGGCTGGGGGTCGATGGGTGCGGCCGAGGCCTGCTTCGCCGCCGCCCGCCAATACACGCTCGACCGCCACCAGTTCGGCCGCCCGCTGGCCGCCAACCAATTGGTCCAGCTCAAGCTCGCCAACATGGCGACCGAAATCACCCTGGGCCTCCAGGCGGCCCTGCGCGTCGGCCGCCGGCTCGAAGCCGGCGAACTGATCCCCGAGACCATCAGCCTGATCAAGCGCAACAATTGCGGCAAGGCGCTCGATATCGCCCGCACCGCTCGCGACATGCACGGCGGCAACGGCATCAGCGCCGAATTCCACGTCATGCGCCACGCCGCCAACCTCGAGACGGTCAACACCTACGAAGGCACCCACGACGTCCACGCGCTGATCATCGGCCGCGCCATCACCGGAATTCCCGCCTTCTAGCGGACAACGCGAAACCCGATTATGCTCTCCCTTTGTCAATCGGGGGGCAATCACATGGGCATGTTTGGCTGGGTCATCCTTGGCGTCGTCGTCCTCGGCCTGTTCGCGCTCATCGCGATGTACAATCGGCTGGTTCGCCTGCGCGCCCTGGTCAAGGAGGGCTTTAGCGGCATCACCGTCCAGCTTCGCCGCCGCGCCGACCTGATCCCCAATTTGGTCGAAACTGTCCAGGGCTATGCGACCCACGAGCGCGAGGTTTTCGAGGCGGTGACCCAGGCCCGCGCGGCCTCCGTCAATGCCGGCAGCGTCGCCGCCACCGCTGAGGCCGACGCCCAAATGACGGGCATGCTCGGGCGGCTGTTCGCCGTCGCCGAGGCCTATCCCGAGCTCAAAGCCAACACCAACTTCCTCCAGCTTCAGGACCAGCTGGCCAATATCGAGGGCGAATTGCAAAGCTCGCGGCGCTATTACAACGCCACCGTTCGCGATCTGAACACCTCGATTCAAAGCTTCCCGGCGGTGCTTGTCGCCGGCTCGCTCGGGTTCAATGAAGAACCGTCCTACCAGGACGACGATCCGAGCATCCAGAGCGCGCCAAAGGTCGCCTTTCCTCGCCCAGCCGCGTGACGATGCGCTCTTTCCTGGCGGCGCTGGCCGCCTTGCTGTGGCTCGGCGCGGGGGCCTCCCCCGCGGCCGCAGAGGAACGCATCACCCGTTTCTTGAGCGACGTCCAGGTCCAGCCGGATGCGTCGCTCGACGTCACCGAAACCATCGACGTGCGGGCCGAGGGCGATCGCATCAAACACGGCATTTTCCGCGACTTCCCGACCCGCTATCGCGGCCGGACCGGCTCGCGCGTGCGGGTCGGCTTCAGTCTCGGCAACGTGACGCGCGATGGGCGGCCCGAGAAAGCCGCAACCGAGCCGATGTCCAACGGCGTTCGCATCCGCATCGGCAATGCCGAGACGACCATCGAGCCCGGCGATCATCGCTATGTGATTCACTACCAAACCACTCGGCAGGTCGGACGTTTCGCCGATTATGACGAGCTGTATTGGAACGCCACCGGCAACGGCTGGATCTTTCCGATCGATGTCGCGGAAACGCGGATTCGCCTGCCTGGGTCGGTCAAGTTCGGCCAGCGGTCGATCTACACCGGCGCCGACGGATCGCCTGCTCACAACGCCTTAGTCACGGCCGAACGCCCGGGCGAAATCCAGTTTCGAACGACCGGCCCGCTGGGCGCTTACGAAGGGCTGACGGTGGCGGTGGCCTGGCCGACGGGCGTGGTTGCGGACGCCGACGAAGGCACCCGGGCGCGGTGGTGGCTCGCCGATTACGGACCGCTGGTCGCCGGCGCGCTGGCGCTGCTTGGACTCTGTATCTTCTATTACGTCGCTTGGCAGCGCGCCGGCCGCAATCCGCGTCCGGGCACCGTAGTGCCGCTGTTCGAGCCGGCCGACGACCTCAGCCCCGCGGCGATGCGCTATGTTTGGAGGATGGGCGTCGACAACCGCGCTTTCGCAGCGGCGTTGGTCGACATGGGTGTTCGCGGGCATGTCCGAATGGTCGAGGAGGACGGCGGCTGGCTGGCGAAGGACAAGACCCGGCTCGAGCGCAGCGCGGGCTCAACCCCGCTGCCCGCCGAAGAGGAAGCCGCACTCGGCAAGCTTGTTCGCTCGGGCGAATCGATTGTCATGGAGCAGGCCAATCACGCCAGGTTCGCCGCCGCTCAGAAAGCGCTCGATGACGCGTTCAAGGAGCGCTTCGACGGCAAAATGTTCAACCGCAACTGGGGCTGGGCGCTCGCCGGCATCGCGATCTTTCTCGCCGCGCTCTGGGTGACCGCGGCGGCGGTCGTGGCCGCGACCGGCGTGCTTGATTTGCGCATCGTTCTGATGGCGTTCGGCGCGATGATCACGACGATCCTGCTATTGCTGCTCGTCCAGGAAATGCGAGCGACCGGCAAATGCCTCGTCATCGTCGCCATCATGATTTCCGGTGGGGTTGCGGCCATCGTCGGTTTCCCGGTGGTCGGGGCGGCGTTCGAATCGGGCTGGCTGGCTCCCCTCGCCTTTCCATTGGTCGGGCTGCCGCTGGTCATCTCGGCATTCTGGTGGATTGCCGCGCCGACCCGCGAAGGCCGCGGAGTGCTCGATCGCATAGCGGGTTTTCGCCAATATCTGTCGATCGCGGAAGGCGAGCGGCTCGACCGCATGACTCCGCCCAAGGACACGCCCGAGCTGTTCGAGCGCTACCTGGCCTACGCCATCGCGCTGGGAGTCGAGAACCGCTGGGCGAATCGTTTCCAGTCCGTCCTCGCTCAGGCCGCGGTGCAGGGGCAGCAGGGCTTCGCCTGGTATGCCGGAAGCAGCAGCCCGTGGAACGACCCAGGCGGTTTCGTCGGCACGGTCGGCTCGTCGCTGGCCAGCACCGTCAGCTCGGCTTCGACGGCGCCAGGATCGAGTAGCGGTTCGGGCGGTGGCGGCTCGTCGGGCGGTGGTGGCGGCGGTGGCGGAGGCGGCGGCTGGTAGTTAGCGGCGCTGCTTGGGGCGGCGAAACAAAGCGATCGGCTCGCCGCGGTAGGTGGCGTCGGCCTGGCGCTTGAAACCGAGGCGCTCGGCAAGCCGCATCGAGGGCGCGTTTTCGCAAGCGATGATCGCCGGGATCGATGCCGCCGGCTGGGTCCGGTCGAACCAGTCGAGCGCCGCCTCGCAAGCTTCGGTGGCATAGCCCTTGCCGTGCGCCACCGGGTTGAACACCCAGCCCATCTCCGGCTCGCCGGCGAGGCTTGGGCGCATGTCGCGCTGGAAGTCGAAGAAACCGAGATGACCGATCAGCCGCTGGTCCGAGCGCCGCTCGACCGCCCACATGCCAATCCCCATCAGTGACCAGAAGCCAGCGCCGGTCAGCAGCTTGCGCCACGCATCCTCATGATCGTTGGGCTCGCCGCCAATGTGGCGAACGACGTTGGGATCGGCCATCGTCTTGGCAAAGGCGCGGATATCATCCCGACGGAAATGACGAAGCGTCATCCGCTCGGTCTCGATCAGCGGCGCGCCGGGAAGCAACAAATAGCTCGGCGCTGGGGCACGTCGCGGCCGGCTCGGCGCCGCCGGACGGGCTCGCCGTGCCGCGGGCACGGTTGCGCTGGTCACTTCTTGCCGAGCGTCAGTCCGCCAAAGCGTTTGTTGAAGCGGGCGACCTGGCCGCCGGTGTCGAGCATGCTCGACTTGCCGCCGGTCCACGCCGGATGCACCGACGGATCGATGTCGAGGTGAAGCGTGTCGCCTTCCTTCCCGTACGTCGAGCGGGTCTGGTACTTGGTGCCATTGGTCATTTCGACCGTGATCATATGGTAATCGGGGTGGATGCCGGATTTCATGGATGGTTCCTGGATTTTGTGGGCCGCTGGTTTCCGACCAGCTGCCGATCTGTCGCGCGCCACTAGCGAAACCGCGCCCGCTTGACAAGGCGCGGGCCCCGCTCCTAGCCCGATCGCAGGACTGAGGTCCGGCGGTTACGGCCGCTGGCCAAGAAGGAAGCCGGTTCGAAACCGGCGCTGTGCCCGCAACTGTGAGGACAGGCCCAACGCCTCTCCCAGTCAGACACTTGCCTTGGTCCGTCGTTCGTTTCCCCGGCCGGGCCCAGCCGATGGAACGTGGGCCGGCGTCGGTAAGCACCGCGCACCCCTCTGTGACGGCAAGTTCGTCAATGCCAACAGAGGGATGAGCCATGGACCAGATACCGATCGACAAGACAGAAATCGTCGTTACCGCGGCGCGCACTCCGGAACCGGTCGCGGACAGCCCGGCCAGCGTCACGATCATCGACGCCAAGCGGATCGAGCGGCTCGGCGAGCCGTTGCTCCCTGCCCTGCTCCGCCTAGCGCCGTCGACGGCCGTCGCCATGTCCGGACCAGCGGGATCGCTGGCCGAAGTGCGCATCCGCGGCGCCGAGGCCAATCATACCCTGCTATTCATCGACGGTATCCGCGCCAACGATCCCGCCGCCGGCAACGTGCCGCGGTTCGAACTGCTCAATGCCGACCTTGTGTCGCGGATCGAGGTCGTGCGCGGGCCGCAATCGCCATTGTGGGGCTCGGAAGCGATTGGCGGCGTGATCGCGGTGGACGGGGATCCCGGGGACGTCCCTTCACTCTCCGCCGCGACAGAAGCCGGTTCGTTCGGCTTTCGTCGGGCGACGGCCTCCGCGTCGGCCTCCCCGGGGAATGCAAAGCTCGCCGCGGCGATCGGCTGGCAGCGGGCGAGCGGGATCGACATTTTCGGCGGCGGCGACCGTGACGGCCATCGCAACCTGTCGGGCCGCGCGCGGGCGAGTTGGGCGATCTCACCGAGCGTCGAAGTCGGCGCGTCCGGGTTCGCCTTGACCGGGCGCAACCAGTTCGACGGCAGCAACCCGTTCAACTTCGCGCCGACGCACGACCTGGAAAGCACCAACAAGCTCGCCGCGGGGCAAGTCTGGGCCCGAGCCGAGACAGCTCCATGGAGCGCCCGTCTTTCCGCGTCGCTGCTCGGCTCGAACAAGGACAACTTCTTCGCCGGCGAGCCGATCAACCAGACCCAGGGCGGACGCACGACGCTGAGCGCACAGGTTGAGCGCCGCTTTGCCAATCACCTGCTGATCGCCGCCATCGATCACGAAAAGGAGGATTTCAAAGCGCGCGACACCGTTTTCGGCGGCTTTTCGGCGCAGGACCGGACCCGCCGGCACCACTCCCTCACCCTCGAATGGCGAGCCAAGGCGGGGCCGTTCGTCAGCGACGTCGCCTTGCGCCACGACCGCTTCAACCGCTTCAAGGATGCCACCAGCCTGCGGGTTTCGGGCCTCGCCAATCTCGGCCATGGGCTATCCTTCACCGCGTCCTACGGCGAAGGCATCGCGCAGCCGACATTCTTCGATTTGTACGGCTTTTTTCCCGGGAGTTTCGTTGGAAATCAGTTTCTTAAGCCGGAAAACTCACGCGGCATAGAAGCATCGCTCCGCTACCAGTCCAATCATACTCATGCAGTTCTTTCAATCTACCGCCAGCGACTAAAAAACGAAATCGTCGACGTTTTCGGTTCTCCATTTTCCACCACCATGAACCGCATCGAAAAAAGCCGCCGCTCCGGAATCGAAGCCGAATTCGGTTGGCGTTTAGGAGACGCAATCCGATTCACCGCAAATTACGCCTATTTGAAAGCCACCGAGCCAAATTCACTTGCCGGCCATCAGATCCGCGAACTCCGCCGCCCCAAGCACAGCGGCTCAATTGCCCTCGACGGAGCCACCGGCCGCTTCAGTTACGGCGCGTCGATCGCCTATACCGGCACGCACGACGACATGAATTTCGACGTCTTCCCTTTCGAGACCGTCCATCTCCATTCCTATTGGCTAGGCGGCGCTCGATTAGCTTACGCAATCACCAATCGGGTCGAACTATTCGCCCGCGCAGCGAACGCTTTTGACGCGCGCTACCAGGACGTGCTCGGCTACCGCACCGAAGGGAGGAGCCTTTATGCCGGCATCCGCCTTGCTGATCGGCGCTAGCGTCGCGTCTCTTAATCTGTGCACCGACGAGTATCTCCTCGTCCTTGCTCGACCGAACGAGATCGCCAGCGTCAGCTTCTTGTCGCAGGATCCGCTGGAATCGCCCCTGTGGCGATCGGCGCGGCGATTTCCCGCCAACCGCGGATCGATCGAGGATGTACTCGTGCGCCGGCCGGACATCGTGCTGACGATGGGTGGCGGTGGGCGTTCGACGCGGCTGCTCGCAAGGAGATTGGGGATCCGGCCGATCGAGCTTGTGCCGGCAGCTTCGCTCCATGACGTCACCGCGAACTTGCGGACCGTCGCAGTGGCGCTCGGCGAGCCCGCCCGGGAGGCACCGTGGCTGGAAAAGCTGGCACGACTGCAACGGAGCAGCCCAATCACCGCGAAGGACGCATTGTGGCTGTCCGGCGGCGGCACGAGCCTAGCGACCGGGTCGATCGGAGCCCGGTGGCTGCGGCTGGCCGGCCTCGCGCAACGCCCGCTGCCCGGCGGACGCGCCAGCCTGGAGACGCTGCTCGTCCGCCCGCCCGCGGTGCTGGTCTACAGCCGTTACCGAAGCGCGCAGGTCTCGAGCGGAACGCGGTGGCTTGATCATCCGATCGTTCGCAACGCCAAGGCTCGGCGATTGACGACTGACGGCCGCCCCTGGACGTGCATGGGGCCACTGATGATCGCCGAGATCGAACGACTGCGGGCAGCAGCCCGATGACCCGTCCCTTCGTCTTGTTGAGCGCTGGATTGCTACTCTTGATGGTGTTGCATCTTTTGCTGCCGCTAGGGCCGTTGCTCGAAGTTCGGCGAACCGACTCCCGCCTTGCCGCTCTATTGCTGACCGAGCTGCGCCTGCCGAGGACGCTGCTCGCGGCCGGCTACGGCGCGGTTCTCGGCATGACCGGCGCTGCGATGCAGGCGATGTTTGCCAATCCGCTGGCGTCTCCCGATACGACCGGCAGCAGCAGTGGTGCGGCGCTGGGCGCGGTCCTCGGCGCCTATTGGTTCGGGATTGTCGATCCACTGGCGCTCGCCGCTTTCGGAGCCGGTGGAGCGGGACTGGCGCTGCTCGGACTGATCCTGCTGGCCGGACGTCGCAGCGATACCGCAACCCTGCTTTTGGCCGGAGTCGCAATCGCCCTTGCCGCCGGTGCTGCAACCAGCCTGTTGCTGGCGCTCGCCCCCTCCCCGTTTGCGTTCTACGATAGCTTCGAGTGGCTGATGGGAAGCTTCGTTGACCGCAGCCTTCCCCAGGCCGCGGCGGCGCTGATCCCCGCCGGGCTGGCTTGCGCTCTGTTGATCACGCGCGCCCGAGCGCTTGACCTGATGGCGTTGGGCGACGACGTCGCGGCGTCGCTCGGTTATCCGCCACGCCGCCTCGGGCGCGAGGTTGTGGCGTTGTCCGCAATTGCGGTTGGGGCTTGCGTGTCCGTGTGCGGTGCGATCGGCTTCGTCGGCCTGATCGCGCCTTATGCCGCGCGGCGCATCAGCGGCGGCCACCCTGGGCGTGCGCTTTTACCGGCCGCGGCGATCGGCGCCATCCTGCTCGTTCTCGCAGACCTCGCGGTGCGCTTCGCCCCGGCAGGACGGGCGATCCCGGTGGGCATTCTGACCACCGTCGTTGGCACGCCGCTGTTCGTCTGGCTCTTGGTTGGCATGCGGCACAGGATGCTTGAGCGGTGACGTTATGACGCCACTTCTCAAAGCGCGAGCGATCGCGCTCGCCGGCCGCCTCGATCCCACCGACCTCGACATCGCGGCCGGTTCGATGGTCGCGCTGATCGGCCCCAACGGCAGCGGCAAGACCAGCCTGCTGCGGGCGCTGGCGGCAATCGAGATGTCGGGCGGGAACGCTGCGGTCGACGACGAGCTACTGTCGTCTGCGTCGCCCGCGCACCGCTCACGCCTGCTAAGCTTCCTGCCGGCGTCGCGAGACCTCGTGTGGCCAATTCGCGCTCGGGAGGTAATTGGCTTGGGTCTCACCGGTCCTGAGCCTGAGCGCGTCGATGAATTACTCGACAAGCTGGAACTCCGCGCCTTGGCCGAGCGGCCGGCCAACCAACTCTCGACCGGTGAGCGCGCGCGGGTGCTCCTGGCTCGTGCGCTGGCATCGTCGCCGCGCCTCCTGCTGCTTGATGAGGCGCTATCCAACCTGGACCCCTATTGGGTGCTCAAGACCCTCGAATTGCTGCGCGACACAGTGCGCGGGACGCGTTGTTCGGCAATCGTCTCGCTCCACGACATCGACCGCGTCGAGGCTTTTGATCGGGTGCTGCTGCTGGACGACGGACGTATCGCCGCCGACCTTCCCCCCAAGGTTATGCTGACAAGTGAGGAGCTAACGGAATGTTTCCGGATCGAGCGAAGCGAAAACCGCTGGCGGATCAGGCCGGTGGAGGGTCCGCGATCATCGCCGTGAATTGCGCTTCGGCGACGACCTTGCCGTCGACCAGAGCGCGACCCGCGAATTTGCAAACGGTCGACCGCTTCTGGACGAATTCGACCTCGAGCCGGAGCAGAACGCCGGGCTCCACGGGGCTTCGGAATTTCGCGCCGTCGATGGCCAGGAAATAGACCAGCTTGCCGCTATTCGCGAGGCCCAGTGACTCAACGGCAAGCACGCCCGCAGCCTGAGCGAGCGCTTCGACGATGAGGACGCCGGGCATGATCGGACGCCCGGGGAAGTGGCCCTGGAAGAACCCCTCATTGATCGTGACTGCCTTAATGGCGACGATCGACCGGTCGAGCTCAAGCGCCTCGACCCGGTCGACAAGGAGCATCGGATAACGATGCGGCAGCGCCGCCATGACCCGCCCAATATCGAGCTTGGTCGTGGCGGAGCCTGGCGTAACGTCGTTCACCGGCAGGATTTATCGGCCCTGAGGGGCGGCCTGAGCGGGCGCGGTCGTCTGGACGCTGGTCAGCGACGCATTGAGCGCGGCCAACACGTCATTGGAGACGTCGAGGGCACTTCCGGAGGCGAGTGTCGCTCCGATCTCGACCATGACGTTGGCTCCGCGGCGCTGCATGACCTGCTGGTAAATCGGGCCCAGTTTGACGCCAATTTGCTGCGAGATATAGGCTTGGTTACGCTGGATCTGCTGCTCCTGGCGGCCGATTTCCTGCGCCGCAGCCTGCCGCCTGGTCTCAAACGCTTGGGCCCGGGCCTGCAGTGCGGCATCGGGGGCCTTGCCGCCCAGCGCAGCTGCCGCAGTCTGGATGGCTTTGCCTTCCGTTTCCAGCGGTCCGGCCAGCGCCGTTTGGCGAGCCTTCAGCGAATTAACTTGGCCGGTCAGTGCTGCCTTTGCGGTTCGGCAAGCATTGCACTGCGAGGTGACCTTATCGAGATCGACAACTGCGATGGTCGCCGCCGGCACGCTCTGGGCCAAAGCGGGAGTGGCAACTCCCATCAACGCGACGGCGATAGCGGTGTGGAGCAAATGGTTTTTCATTAGAATTGGGTTCCTACGTTGAAGCTGAACAGTTTCGTGTCGTCGCCCTCCTGAGAGAGCAAAGCTTTGGCGATATCAATGCGAAACGGGCCGAACGGTGAGACCCAATTGACGCCGATACCGATAGCCAGGCGAGGCTTGGGCGAATTGCCGAGGAACGATTCCTTGATCCCGGCGACGCGCGTGAAGCCGGTCGCACCGCTTGTCGGACCACATGTGCTAACTGGGCCGCCTGGAATAATGTTGAACGTCGGCAGCGTCGTATTCGCGGCGACCGGAACACAGACCGCAATGATGTCGGTCAGCTGCGGCTTGGTCAGCGACCAGACCGATCCGACGTCAATAAATGCCGACGGACGCAGTCCCAGGCTGCGAATTGATGAGCTGACCGGGACTTCGAGTTCCAGGCGGCCCATGTAATAAGCTCGTCCACCAAGCGCATCGCTGGCCTGATTGGTGCTGGTGTCCAAATTTCCGTCGATGTCATAGCTGGTGCGGACAATGCGAGGGCCAATTCCGCGGATATCGAAGCCGCGCAATTGGGGCCCGAAGAAGCGATCGGTAAGGCGGATGGCATCGCGACCCGGTCCCGGCGACTTGGCGAGCGGCATGATGTAGCCACCCTCGCCGTGGGCCGACAACACCCAGCCCGAGCGGATTTGCATGTATTTGGTCGCGTCAGCCCGGGTCCGCACATATTTCACGTCGCCCAGCAAACCAGCGAAATCCTGCGAAAAGAGGAGCCGCTGACCCCGGGTCGGACGAATGCCGTTGGTGTCGTCGAACAGCAGTGAATAGCCGATCAGCGATGTCACCCGGCTGCCGATTTCGTCGCACAGGTAACGGCCCGCCTTAACCGGGTCGCATTCCAACCCCAGCGGACCTACCGTGCCGTCGGGATCCGAGTAAAAGGTGCTCTTGTCGAGCGAAATCTTATCGAGAACGAAGGAGTAGCGGCCACCGAAGCTAACAAACTCCGTGACTGGAAATCCGACCCGCAAGCCGGCGCCAGTGCTCACTTGGGAGTAGGTCGTGTTGCGCTTGTTATTGACGAAGTTGAAGCTGTTGTAATCGCGCCGATAGATTTCGCCGCCAAGCAGGATCTGCTTGTCGAACAGATAGGGTTCGACAAAGCCCAATTGGACTGACCGCGCATATCGCGAATAATTGATTCCGGCGTTCAGCTCCTGGCCCTTGCCCATGAAATTGCGTTGGGCGACCGAGAGTTGCAGCACGAACCGCTCGAGACTTGAGTAGCCGCCCGACAATTGCAGCTCGCCGGTGGACTTTTCTTCGACGTCGACGCCGAGCACGATACGATCCGGAGCCGATCCCTCGGTTTGCTTGATCTCAAGCTTTTCCTGGAAGAAGCCGAGGCTCTGCAGGCGGTCTTGGGATCGCTTGACCTTGATTGCGCTGAACGCATCACCCTCGTTCAGGCGAAACTCGCGGCGGATGACTTTGTCGCGAGTCACCGTATTGCCCTGGATGTTGATCCGCTCGACGTAGACGCGCGGCGTTTCATTAACGCGGAATGTGAGGTTCATCAGGCGCTTTTCGACGTCCCGATCGAAGGCCGGATTGATGTCGGCAAAGGCATAGCCCGAGTTGCCGGCAAGCTCCGTCAGCTCGGACACCGTATCCTCGACCGCCTTGGCGTTGAACCAGTCGCCCGGCTTCAGCTTGACGACCTCTTTGACTTTGACCGGAGTCAGGTCGCGCAGTGCGCTTTCCGCTTCGATGGTCCCGAACTTGTAGCGCGGGCCCTCCTCGACGACGTAGGTGATGATGAAGTCGCGGCGGTCCGGCGTAAGCTCGGCAAGCGCCGAGACGACGCGGAAATCAGCATAGCCCTGCGTCAGGTAATAGGCGCGCAGCTTCTGCTGGTCCGCCGCCAGCCGGTCCGGATCGTAGCTGTCGTTGGATTTCATGAACCCGAGCGGCCCACCCGCCTGACGGGTGTACATTTCCTTGCGCAGGCGGTCGTCCGGAAACTGGTTGTTGCCAATGATGTTGATTCGCCGGACCTTCGACTTGTCCCCTTCGAAGATTTCGAAGACCAGATCGACGCGGTTCTGGTCGAGCTGGACGATCTTGGGCTCAACGCGGGCGGCGAAACGCCCTTCGCGCCGATACAATTCCACGATCCGCTCGACGTCCGTGCGCACCTTCGAACGGGTAAAGATCTGGCGCGGTGCCAGCTTGATTTCGGGCAAAATCTTGTCGGACTTGAGGCGCTTATTGCCCTCCAGGACGATGCGGTTGATCACCGGATTCTCACGCACCGTGATGACGAGATTGCCGGTTTCGGCGCCAGTGATGACAACGTCGGTGAACAGCTCCGTCGCGTAAAGGTCCTTGAGCGCGGTATCGAGCGACGCCGGCGTATAGGTCTGGCCTGGCGAGAGATTGGCGTAGGCGCGAACGGTCTCGGGCTCGAGGCGCTCACTGCCGCGAACCGCGATCGACCGGATCTGACCGGACAGCGCCACTGGCGCAGGCGCTGCGCTTGCTGCTGGAGGCGCTGCCGGCGCGGTTTGGGCGAACAACGGCCCGGACCAGGCGCCAAGGATGGTGCCGACGAGAAGCGTTGCACCTGCGCGCTTGCCGATAATCTTAAGTCCTGAAATCACGCGTTCCCCGCTTTAAGTGAATTGTCGCGTTCGGCTAGCGAACCCGGGCTTTATCGCCCTGCCCCATGCGCCTTAGCCAATCAAGCCAAGCCGGTCCCAGAGACCGAATGAACCGAGATCGTTGAACGTCGTAAAAAGCAGCAAGGCAAGAATGAGCGCCAGTCCGCCCCGGAACGCCCAATCCTGCACCTGCAGGCTGACCGGTCGCCGACGAACCGCTTCGACCGCGTAGAAGAACAAGTGTCCACCATCAAGCACCGGGACTGGCAAGAGGTTGATGAATCCCAGATTAATTGAGATCACCGCGAGCAGCTGAATGAACTCAAACGGGCCGAGACTTGCCTGTTGTCCGGCGATCTGAGCGATCTTGAGCGGCCCCCCTAGATCCCTGACGGAGCGGCGGCCGGAAATAATCTGCCACAGCCCATCGACAGTCGAACGAGTCAGCGAGAGGGTATAAGCTACGGCATCGGGTATCAGTCTGACGGGTGACGGCCGGGCGAACTCTCGCTGGCCGCCGAAGACACCGATCCGTCCGATCCGGAAGCGCTGGCCAAATCGGTCTTTCTGTTCGTCGACGGCAATGCGCGCCGGCAGGATAAAGCGTTGGCCGCCCCGCTCGATCTGAACTGCGACCTGCTCTCCCGGGCGGAGCATGACCACCGTAAAAATCTGTTCGAAGGTCGAAGTGTCTCGCCCGGCGATGGACAGGATTCGATCGCCCGCCTGGATTCCCGCGGCTTGTGCTGCGCCGCCCGGTAGCGTCGATGCGACGATGTTGGGTGTGCGCGGCATTCCCAGGGTTGCGAAGAAGGCAGCGAAAATCAGGATCGCCAGCAGGAAATTGGCGATTGGTCCGGCAAGCACGATCAGGAACCGCTGCCACACCGGCTTCAGATGGAAGCTGCGCGACCGCAGCTCCTCAGGCACATCTTCCGCATTGGCCGGCGCGCTCGCGGCATTCATATCGCCGATGAAGCGGACGAACCCGCCAAGCGGCAACCAGCCAATCTTCCAGCGCGTGCCGCTGCGATCAGTCCAGCCGAGGATCTCCCGACCAAATCCGATCGAAAAGGTTTCCGCGCCGACGCCGAACAGCCGGGCGGCGAAATAGTGACCGAACTCGTGGATGAAAACGAGCGGCCCAATGGCGCAGATGAACGCCACCAGGATCAGCCACAGAGACGGTTGTTGGAGCATCAGGTGCAACGGGCCTCGATCAGTTCGG
The DNA here is from genome assembly GCA_039925985.1 of Sphingomicrobium sp. Lineage (GTDB taxonomy): Bacteria > Pseudomonadota > Alphaproteobacteria > Sphingomonadales > Sphingomonadaceae > Sphingomicrobium. Next base: position 60,061 of record JBDSXT010000002.1, on the reverse strand, counting down.
TAACGGCATTTCGCGTCTCGAGATCGATCTGGATGACGTCCTCGATCGAACTCGGGGCCCCCGCTACGGCCTTTTCCAGCGCTTGCTCGACCAGGTTCGGAATCTCCGTAAAGGCAAATTGCCCGGCGAGGAAGCGGGATACCGCAACTTCGTTCGCGGCATTGAGTACGGTCGGCGCTGCGCCGCCCTGCTCAAGCGCCTGGCGCGCGATCCTCAGCGCCGGGAATCGTTGAGTATCAGGCTGTTCGAATTCAAGCCTGCCGATGCTTGCCAAGTCGAGGCGCTCGGCTGGGGTCGCCATTCGCTCGGGCCAAGCGAGCGTATATGCGATCGGCACACGCATGTCAGGGCTGCCCAGTTGCGCAAGCACCGATCCGTCGATGAACTCGACCAGCGAATGAACCACCGATTGCGGATGAATCAGTATCTCGATTTGCTCGGAGGGAAGGGCAAACAAATGATGAGCTTCGATCAGTTCTAGGCCCTTGTTCATCAGAGTCGCCGAATCGACCGAAATCTTGGCCCCCATTGTCCAATTGGGATGGGCGATCGCCTGGGCGGGAGTGGCGGCACGGAGAGCTTCATCCGAAGCCGTGCGGAATGGGCCGCCGCTAGCAGTCAGGATAAGTTTGGAGACATCTTCTCTGCGGCTGCCCGCAAGGCACTGGAATATCGCATTATGCTCGCTGTCGACCGGCAACAAGGTCGCGCCGTGACGGCGGGCCGCGTCGATCATCAACGCGCCAGCGCTGACCAGCGCTTCCTTGTTGGCGAGCGCAACCGTCCGGCCAGCTTCGATCGCCGCCATGACCGGGATCAAACCGGCACAGCCGACGATCGCAGCCATCACCCATTCCGCTTCGCCGGCCGCCGCCTCGTCGAGCGCTTCGGCGCCGGTCGCGGCCCGGCAATCGGTCCCCGCGAGTCTGGCCTCGAGCTCGGCCAGGCGGCTGGAATCCGCGATGACGGCGAGTTTCGCACCGGTTCTCCGAGCGGCGTCGGCGAGGCCATTGGCGTCGCTGCCGGCTGTCAGGGCGACAACTTCGAAGCGCTCGGGCGCGCGCTCGATGAGGTCGAGCGTGGAAGTGCCGACCGAGCCCGTCGCGCCAAGGATGGAAATCTTTCGCTTCATGCCAGACCGGCCATTTGCGCCGCCGCGGTCAGGACGGCGACCGGGACCAGGCCGTCAAGACGGTCGAACACGCCGCCGTGACCGGGCAGCCAATTGCCGCTATCCTTGATTCCCGCTCGCCGCTTCATCCAGCTTTCGAACAGATCGCCGCCTTGCGCCGCGAGGGCGAACAACGGCGCCAGCACAAACAGGGTTGGTTTGAGCCCGGTCAGCATTACCCATCCCGCACCGAGGATCGCCGCGCCCGCCATGCCCCCGTAGAGTCCCTCGACGGTCTTGCCTGGGCTGATCGAAGGCGCAAGCTTGGTACGGCCCAGACCGCGCCCGACAAAATACGCGCCGATATCGGTCGCCCAGGTGACGATAAAGATCCACAGCAACAGGGTCAGACCGTGCTCAGCCCGATCGCGTACCCACAGCAGGGAAAGCGCGGGCACGAGCGCGTAGACGAAGCCCGACAGGTACCAAGCCGCGCCCCAGCCGCGGACTATGCGGGTCCACTCGTAAAAAATGGCCGTCGCGGCTGCGGCGGCGAGGACGGCGAAATAGTAACCACCCTGCAGCGCTGCGGCGACCGCGACCAGCATCATTACGATTGCCGAGAATATGCGGAGGAAAAGCTCGTTCACCGGCCACCGAAACGCCGCTGCCGAGCGACGAACTCCGCCAGCGCCGCTTTAAACTCGTCCTCACCGAAGTCCGGCCACAGCGTCGGCGTAAACAGCATTTCCGCGTAAGCGGCCTGCCACAGCAGGAAATTGGACAAGCGCACTTCCCCAGACGTGCGGATGAGCAGATCGAGTTCCGGCAAGTCCGCAGTCTCGAGCAGAGCGCCAAGTGCATGCTCGTCGATTGTTTCGGGATCAATGTCGCCCGCCTTGCTCTTGCGAGCCAGCGCTTTGGCAGCGTCGGCAATTTCCGATCGCGAGCCGTAATTGAGCGCCACCACCAGCGTCAGCCGGCTGTTCGCGGCAAGCCGGTCAACGGCCTTTTCGAGCCGCGCGGCCAGTTCGGGACCGAAGGCGGCGTAATTGCCGATCAGCTTCAATCGAACCCCTTCCTTGGCAAGCGAATTGAGTTCGCGCTCGAGATAGTAGCCAAGCAGGCCTTTGAGGTCCGAAATCTCGCCTTCCGGGCGGCGCCAGTTCTCGGACGAAAATGCATACAGCGTGAGGGCCTCGACGCCGCACTCAGCGGCCGTGCGGAGCGTCTTGCGAACCGCTTCTGCGCCGGCGCGATGGCCGGCGACGCGCGGCAGCCCGCGCTGCGCGGCCCAGCGTCCATTCCCGTCCATGATGATCGCGACGTGGCGGGGAGGTGACCCTTCCCCGTTCGTATCGAGTGAATCGGAGACCAGTCCCTCGACTTCGCTCGGGACGAAGGGACGAGTGGTTGACGTCACTTGCCGAGGATTTCCTTTTCCTTGGCTTCGGCGGCGGCATCGATTTCGGCGATTGTCTGATCCGTCATCTTTTGGACCTCACCTTCGAGGCGCTTGCGCTCGTCCTCGCTGATTTCATGCTTCTTTTCGTCGGTCTTGAGATGATCCATGCCGTCCCGGCGCACGTTGCGGACGGCAATCCGAGCCTTTTCCGCGAACTGACCGACGAGCTTGGCAAGCTCCTTGCGGCGCTCTTCGGTCAGGTCGGGGATCGGCAGGCGGATCAGCTGGCCATCGGTAATCGGGTTCAGTCCAAGCCCAGCCGATTGAATCGCTTTTTCTATTGGGTGGATGCTCGACTTGTCCCACACCTGCACGGTCAGCAGCCGAGGCTCGGGCACCGACACCGTCGCTACCTGGTTGAGCGGCATCTGCGCGCCATAGACCTCAACCGTGATGGTATCGAGCAAAGCGGTCGAGGCGCGCCCCGTGCGGAGCCCGACGAGGTCATGCTTCAAGGCTTCGACGGCGCCGAGCATCCGGCGCTGCAGGTCCGATTTGTCCATAGTCGTGGTCATGCTTACTCCTGATTCTGCACAATGGTCGCCACGCCTTCTCCGGCGAGCACCTTGGCGAGATTGCCGGGCTCGCGGATGTTGAAAATGACGATCGGGATATTGTTGTCGCGGCACAAAGCGACCGCGGCGGCATCCATCACCTTCAAGTCGTCGCCGAGCACCTTGCTGTAACTCAAATGATCGTAGCGCTTGGCGCTTTTATCGACCTTGGGATCCGCCGTGTAGACGCCGTCGACGCTGGTCCCCTTGAACAGGGCATCGCAGCCCATTTCGGCAGCGCGCAGCGCGGCGGCCGTGTCCGTGGTGAAATAGGGATTGCCAGTGCCGGCGGCGAACAGCACGATCCGCCCCTTCTCGATATGGCGGAGCGCACGGCGCCGGATATAAGGTTCGCTGACCGAGGCCATCGGGATCGCCGACTGGACGCGAGTGTCGACTCCCGCTTTCTCCAGCGCATTCTGCAGGGCGAGCGCGTTCATCACCGTCGCCAGCATGCCCATGTAGTCAGCGCTGGCCCGGTCGAAGCCCTTGGCCGCCGCCGCCACGCCGCGAAATATGTTGCCGCCGCCAACGACCAGGCACAGCTCGTGGCCGTGCGCCTTGGCCGCAGCAATCTCGCCGGCCAAGCCAGCGACTGCGTCGGGGTCGATGCTTTGCTGCCCCTGCCCCATCAGCGCTTCGCCGGAGAGTTTGAGTAGAATTCGGTTGAAGCGAGGCCGGGTCATGCGTGGGCGGATCCTCTGCGGGCGAACGGTAAAGCAGGCGGACACGCTCTTATGGCGCGCCCGCCCGGTTGCCAACCTTGCAGTTCTTGCCCCGCCGGCGCGGCAAGGCACTTAAGAGACGGGTTCCGCCTTGACCCCCGAAGCGGCAGCGACCTCGGCCGCGAAGTCGCTTTCCATTTTCTCGATGCCCTCGCCGATCTGGAAGCGGACGAATCCGGCCAGCTCGATCGCGGTGCCGGCTTCCTTGCCAGCCGCGGCAACGACGTCTGCGACCGGCGTCTTGTTGTCGATCACGAATAACTGCGACAGCAGCGCATTGTCCTTGCGAAATTTGGCAATTGAGCCCTCGACCATCTTCTCGACGATGTTGGCTGGCTTGCCGCTTTCCTTGGCTTTCTCCACCGCGATTCCGCGCTCGCGCTCAATCAGCGCCGGTGACAGCGAATCCGCATCCAACGCCAGGGGATTGGCGGCCGCGATGTGCATCGCCAGCTGCTTGCCAAGCGCCAGCAGCGTCTCGGTCGAGGCATCGCTTTCGAGCGCAACGAGGACGCCAATCTTGCCAAGACCTGGGGCGACCGAATTATGGACGTACGGGACCACGGCGCCACGGCCGACCTCGACGATTGCAGTGCGGCGAAGCGACTGGTTCTCGCCGATTTTGGCAATGCTGTCGTTGAGCGCTTCGGTGACTGTGCCGCCGCCGGGGAATTGCGCCGCGCCGAGCGCGTCGATGTCGCCGCCGCTGTTTAGCGACAGGTGCGCGACTTCGTGGACGAACGCCTGGAATTGCTCGTTCTTGGCCACGAAATCGGTTTCCGAATTGATCTCGACGACCGCACCGCGATTGCCCTCGACGGCCACACCGACGAGGCCCTCGGCGGCCGTGCGACCGGCCTTCTTCGCCGCCGCGGCAAGACCTTTAGCGCGAAGCCAATCGACAGCCGACTCGAGCTCGCCCTGATTCTCGGTAAGCGCCTTCTTGCAATCCATCATTCCAGCGCCAGTGCGCTCGCGGAGTTCCTTGACCGCCGCGGCCGTGATCTCAGCCATTTTTTTATCCTTTTAACCCCCCTCCCGCTTGCGGGAGGGATCGGGGGAGGGAGTGTGGGAGCCGGGCCTGGATGACAGGCCCTTCCCTTGCCCCTCCCGCCAGCGGGAGGGGAAGAAAGCTAAGCTTCCAAAGCGACTTCGACGGGCGGTTCGTCCATTGCGCCAATGTCCTCGCCGCGCGCCGCTGCATTGCCGGTGCGACCGCTGTTCGCGGCTTCGGCAATAGCGTCACAATAGAGCCGGATCGCGCGGCTGGCGTCGTCGTTCCCGGGAACCGGAAAAGCGATGCCCTGCGGGTTGCTGTTCGAATCCAGAATCGCGACGACCGGGATGCCGAGCACATTGGCTTCCTTGATCGCCAATTCTTCCTTGTTCGAATCGATCACGAACATGACGTCGGGAAGCCCGCCCATGTCGCGGATTCCACCGAGGCTCTTCTCGAGCTTGTCGCGCTCGCGGGTCAGCTGCAGGACTTCTTTCTTCGTGAGTCCGGCAGTGTCGCCCGAAAGTTGCTCCTCGAGGCTCTTCAAGCGCTTGATCGAATTTGAGATCGTCTTCCAATTGGTCAGCATGCCGCCGAGCCAGCGATGGTTGACGAAATGCTGACCCGAAACCCCCGCAGACGCAGCGACTGCATCCTGGGCCTGGCGCTTGGTGCCGACAAACAGGATCTTGCCGCCGCGACCAATACTCTGGGCGACGAAATCGAGCGCGCGGGCGAATAGCGGCACGGTCTGTGATAAGTCGATGATGTGGACGCCGTTTCGATCGCCGAACAAGTACGGCTTCATCCGCGGGTTCCAACGGTGGGTCTGATGGCCGAAATGCGCTCCGGCCTCGAGCAATTGCTGAATCGTGACGACGGGTGCCGCCATGGTCGTTCTCCTTCCGGTTTTGCCTCGACGGAACCGATGCAACCGATCAAGCGATCGGCACCGGTATGAGTGGCTCCGTCTGTGGAATGGTTGCGCCCTAGCCCAAGCCGGGCACCGTTTCAAGTTGGGGTGTTAGGGCTTGACACGCTGAGAACAAAAGCAGAACGTTCAGGCAGTTCAATGAACTGCTGCTGGCCGCTCCGGAACGAAATGTCTCCGAATCGGTTGGACGCCCAAACAGGGAACAAAACTATGCTTGCACCGCTCGCAACCCTCGGATTTCTAGCCGCCATTTGGCTGGTCAGCCTCGTCCTCGCCGACCTGCTTAGCCGAAGCGGCAAGATTGCCTCTGCTTTGGAAGGCCAGTCGATGCTCGCGACGGCTCCGATCGTCCGCCAAATTGCGGTTCGGGTCAGCCAGCGTTCCCGGCCGACGCGGATTTTGCGTACCGACCCTCAGCTGCGCGCCGCCGCTTGAGCCGGCCATAGGAAGCAATGCTGAACGGGATCATGGCGACATAGACGAGTGAAATCACCAGCAGGGTAATCCATGGCTGGGTAACCAGCGCGGCGCCCAGCAGGCCGATGCCGGCGATCACGAACAATCTCGAGCCGCGGCGGATTCGCAAACTCGACCAACTGTAAGTGGCGACACTGGCGATGAGCAGCGCGGCAATGAAAATCACCCACGGCATGACGACATACCAGGCGCGGAAGATTTGATTGCCGGTCACCAGCCAAAGATACACCGGCACGAAGGCAAGTCCCGCCCCCGCCGGGGCGGGCACTCCGGTCAAATAGCCGGCGGATTTGTGCGGCTGCTCGGCGGAATCCATCCGAGAATTGAAGCGGGCGAGCCTGAGCGCACAACAGACCGCAAGCGCCAAAGCCGCGACCCAGCCGAACTGCGGCGCATCGTGGAGCGACCAGAGGAAAATGATCAGGGCCGGCGCGACGCCGAACGCGGTGACGTCAGAAAGCGAGTCCAATTCCGCTCCGAAGCGACTGTTGGCCCTTAGCAGCCGGGCGATCCGCCCATCCATTCCGTCTAGGACCCCGGCAAAAACGACGCAGGCGACCGCGGCAGCCCAATCCCCAGCGATTCCGAAACGAACGCCGGTGAGCCCGAAACATAAGGCAAGCGCAGTAACTGCATTCGGCACCAGCGCGCGAAAGGCCATGCCCCGATCGAGAGGGGCATCGTCGCTCATTGACTAATGCCGAGCAGGCCCGGCTCGGTCCCGATCTCGGCCAGAATGGTCTCGCCGGCGCTGCATCGTTGCCCGAGCAAGACGCGCGGTCCGGTCCCGGCGGGCAGGTAAGTGTCTACCCGACTGCCGAAGCGGATCATGCCGATCCGCTGGCCGGCCTCGACGGTGTCGCCTTCGCGGACGAACGACAGGATCCGCCGCGCCACAAGGCCCGCGATCTGGGTGAAGCCGATCTTCACGCCGTCGGCACCCTCGACCAGGAAATGCTGGCGCTCGTTGTCGTCGCTCGCCTTGTCCAGGTCGGCGTTGAGGAATTTGCCGGGGACATAGGCGATCCGCCGCACCCGGCCGGCGATCGGCGAGCGATTGATGTGGACGTCGAACACGCTCATGAAAATCGAGACGCGGGTCATTTCGCTGTCACCGAGGCCATCATTGCCGCGAAGCTCGACGGGCGCGGGTACCTTGGCGATCAGCGTGATCAGCCCGTCGGCCGGGGCGACGATAAGTTTGGGATCATGCGGCGTCGTTCGCACCGGGTCGCGAAAGAACGCAGCGACCCAGATCGTCAGGCCAACCAGCAAGAAGGCGATGAAATCCCAGTTGATCCAGTAAGCCACCAAAGTGATCGCGGCGGCGAGGACAACGAATTTACGCCCCTCGGGATGAACCGATGGAAAGCGCCATTTGACGGTCGTGGCAGGTAGTCCGGCGGACTGGTTTTCGGGCTGTTCGAGCTCTGGCATGGCCAGTCCCTTAGTGGCCACGCCGCGCTGGCACAACGGCGCGGTTGCACGCGCTTTGGCCGCGGCCTAAGGCGCCGCGACCCCTTCAAAACAGGCAGAAGCATGACCAAGATCAAGGTGAAGACCCCGCTCGTCGAACTCGACGGCGACGAGATGACCCGGATCATCTGGCAGTGGATCCGCGAACGGCTGATCCTGCCTTATCTCGACGTCGAGCTCCTTTATTTCGACCTGTCGATCGAGAAGCGCGACGAGACCGAAGACCGGATCACGGTCGAAGCCGCGGAAGCGATCAAGCAACATGGCGTCGGGGTCAAATGCGCGACGATCACGCCGGACGAAGCACGGGTCGAGGAGTTTGGCCTGAAGAAGATGTGGAAATCGCCCAACGGGACGATCCGCAACATCCTCAATGGAGTCGTCTTTCGCGAACCGATCGTCATCTCCAACATCCCGCGCCTGATCCCCGGCTGGACCAACCCCATCGTCGTTGGCCGCCATGCTTTCGGCGACCAGTATAAAGCGACCGATTTCAAGGTGCCGGGCAAGGGCAAGCTGACCATGAAGTGGCAGGGCGAAGACGGCCAGGTGATCGAGGAGGAAGTCTTCGACTTTCCCGCCGCCGGCGTCGCCATGGGCATGTACAATCTCGACGATTCGATCCGCGCTTTTGCCCGCGCCAGCCTGACCTATGGGCTCAACCGCAAATGGCCGGTCTATCTGTCGACCAAGAACACCATCCTCAAAGCCTATGACGGTCGGTTCAAGGATATCTTCGAGGAAGTTTATCAAAGCGAATTCAAGGACAAGTTTGCCGAAGCGAAGATCGAATACCAGCACCGGCTGATCGACGACATGGTCGCCTCCGCGCTTAAGTGGAGCGGCAACTTCGTCTGGGCCTGCAAGAATTACGACGGCGACGTCCAGTCGGACCTGGTTGCGCAAGGCTTCGGCAGCCTTGGCCTGATGACCTCGGTGCTGATGACCCCCGACGGCCAGACGATCGAGGCCGAAGCGGCGCACGGCACCGTCACCCGCCACTATCGCATGCACCAGGAGGGCAAGGCGACGTCGACCAACCCGATCGCCTCGATCTTCGCCTGGACCGGCGGCCTGAAGTACCGCGGCAAGTTCGACTCCACACCGGATGTCGTCCGCTTCGCCGAGACTCTTGAGCGGGTGTGCGTCGAGACGGTCGAGGCGGGCCAGATGACCAAGGATCTGGCGATCCTCGTCGGCCCCGAGCAACCGTGGATGACCACCGAGCAATTCTTCGAGGCGATCCGCACCAACCTCGAAGCGGCTATGGCGAAGGCCGAGTCGCCTCAGGAGACCGCACCCGCTCGCGCCTGACGCCGAGACCGATGAAGCGGCCGGGAATGCGGCGCAGCAGCGGAAAGCGGTCGAACAGCCGAACGATCAGCGGCGCCTTGGTCAGCGGCGGGCCGGGTTGCAGCAAGCGGCCGATGATCCGTTCCTGGGCGGCGACCTGCGCTGCCTGGATGGCGCGGGTCGGCCACATTCGACGGTCCTGCACTTTTCCGAGTAGCGCATCGACCGGCTCGCTCCGAGCCACAGGGCCAGCGAGGATATTGGCCGCCGCCACCGCATCCTGGACCGCCAGGTTGATGCCAATCCCACCGATCGGCGACATCGCGTGCGCCGCATCGCCGATCGCCAGCAACCCGGTGCGATGCCAACAGGTCAGGCGGTCAACCTTGACCGTCAGCAGGTGAAGATCGGAGACCTGGTCAAGCTCGGCGAGGTCGAGGCCCGGCGCAGCCGCGGCGACCTCTTCGCGGATCGCGCCAATTCCCCGCGCCTGATATTCCTCCGCCCGGCCCTTCGGGATCAGGAATGCGCACTGCCAGTAATCGCCGCGGTCGATCATCACTAGCAACCATCCGCGCTCGACATTGCCGCGCAGGCCGCCGGTCTCCTCTGGCGGCTTGGCAACGCGAAACCAGAAGACGTCCATCGGCGCGCCAAGATCCTCCACCGGCATCATGCCGGTGCTGCGGACGATCGAGGCGCGGCCGTCGGCGGCGATGGTCAGCGGCGCGCGGAGCTCGTCGCCGTTGGCGAGGCGGACGCCGGTCACCCTGCCCTGCTCCTCGATAAAAGTTTCAACCGGCGCTTCCATCTGGAGCTGGAAACCGGGGAACGCCTTCGCCTCGACGCGGAGGAAATCGAGGAACTCCCATTGCGGCATCATCGCGATGAACGGCGCCGGCGTGTCGAGGTGCGACAGGTCGCCGATTGTCCAGGCGCGGCCGGCGAGGCGCAACTCGGCGCTTTGCACCTTGTTGTGCGGCCGTTTGAGGAACCGCTCGAGCATCCCCAGCTGGGAAAGGATTTCCATGGTCGAGGGGTGGACTGTGTCACCGCGGAAATCGCGGAAGAAGTCGGCGTGCTTTTCGAGGATGCGGACGCTGCATCCGGCCCGAGCGAACAGCAGCCCGGCCATCACCCCGGCCGGCCCGCCACCGACGATGATCAGGTCTGCCTCTGGCTTCATGCCGTCACCCTAAAGCGGTCCGCCCGACGGTGACAAGCCTCACTCCGCCTGCTTAAACCCGGCGCATGGCAGAGGGGCTCAGCGGATCGGGATTACGCGACGCGCTGGTGATCCTCGGCGCGGCGGGGATCGTCATCCCCGCCTTTGCGCGCCTCAAGATCTCGCCTGTGATCGGGTTCATCGTCGTCGGCATGATTGCCGGCCCGTTCGGCCTCGGCAGCCTCGCCGCCGAGCATCCGTGGATCGAGGCGCTGACGATCAGCGACCGCGCGGCAATCGAGCCCTACGCCGAACTGGGGATCATCCTGCTGCTATTCTCGATTGGGCTGGAGCTCAGTTTTCGGCGGCTGGTGGCGATGCGCAAGGCGGTGTTCGGCGTTGGCGCCGCCGAATTATTCCTCGGCGCGATGCTGATTGGCGGCGGGCTGATCGCCACCGGCACACCATCGTCCAGCGCGGTAGCGCTCGGCTTTGCGCTGGCGATGTCGTCGACCGCGCTGGTCCTGCCGATCGCCGGCACCACCTCACCGGTCGGCAAGGCGGCGTTCGCGATGCTACTGTTCGAGGATCTGGCGCTGGTCCCTTTGTTGTTCCTGCTCGGCAGCGCCGGAGCGGGAGCCGCGGCGGGACTTGCCGACGTGGTGTGGAAAGGCGCGTTGGTGATCGCCGGGATGTTGGTCGCCGGCCGCCTGCTGCTCCCGTCCCTGTTCGCCCAAGCGGCGCGGACCAAGAGCCCGGAACTGTTCCTGGCGGTCAGCCTGCTGGTCGTGATCCTCGCCAGCATGGCCACCGGCGCGGTTGGCCTGTCGCCAATTCTCGGCGCGCTGATTGCCGGCGTGTTGATCGCCGAGACCGAATATCGCAGCGAGGTCGAGGTGGTGACCGCGCCGTTTCGCGGGCTGGCGCTCGGCATCTTCCTGATTACCGTCGGCATGCGGATCGATTTCCATGCGCTCGCCGCGATGTGGCCGCAACTGCTCGCCGCGCTGGTTGCGGTGCTGCTGGTCAAGGCGGCAGTGACCGCGATGCTGCTCAGGATCAGCGGGTCGCGTCGCGGCATGGCGGCGGAGACCGGCTTGCTGATGGCCTCGCCGTCGGAGACCACCCTGATCCTGCTCGGCGCAGCCGCCGTATCGGGCGCGATCCCCGCCGACACGGCGACCTTCTGGCAGGCGGTGACCGCGGTCGGGCTGACGATTACTCCGCTGCTCGCCAAGGTTGGCAAGCTCGCTGCCCGGGGCGTCGATCGCCGCGCCCCCGAGCCGGTACCGGAAGGCGAGACGAAAGGCCGCACGGTGATTTTCGGCTTCGGCCGCGTCGGCCAGATGGTCGCGACCATGCTTGCCGAGCACAAGCGCCCGTATCTCGCCGTCGAAAGCGACATCGACGCGGTGATGGCGGCGCGCGAGGAGGGATTTCACGTGCTGTTCGGCGACGTCGCGCGCGGTGAACTGGTCGATAAGCTGCACCTCGGCCACGCCGCGGCGCTGGTGTTGACCATGGACGATCCGGTGCTGGTGGCGCGGCTTGCGCGTCGAGTCCACCGCGCATGGCCGGGCCTGGCGATCATCGCGCGGGCGCGCGACACCGCCCATGCGGCGCAGCTCTACAAGGCCGGCGTCACCGACGCGGTGCCCGAAACCGTCGAAGCGTCGCTGCAACTGTCCGAAGCCGTGCTGGTCGATATCGGCCTGGCGATGGGCCCGGTGATCGCCAGCATCCACGAGAAGCGCTCCCAGCTCCGGGCCGAGATCAAGCAGGAAGCGGAGCTGGAGGTCGAGCCGAAGCTGGGGCGGCGACGGCTCAGGGATGCCAGGCCGCCGAGCTAGGCTGCGACCTTTTCCAGCGCGTCGCGGATGGCGCTTAGGGCCTCGGCCGCCTTCGCCCCGTCCGGGCCACCGCCTTGCGCCATGTCCGGGCGGCCGCCGCCGCCCTGGCCGCCCAACGCCGCGACCGCCGCCTTGACGAGGTCCACGGCGCTCAGTTGCTTGGCGAGTTCGTCGGTGACTCCGACGGCGACGCTGGCGCGGCCGTCGTTGACGGCGACCAGCGCGGCGATGCCGGAACCGACGCGCTGCTTCATGGTGTCGACCGTCGAGCGCAGATCCTTGGGATCGAGGCCTTCGACGATTTGGCCGAGGAAAGCGTGGCCGTTGATCTGTTCCGGCGCGGCCTCGTCCGACTTCGCGGACCCGCCCATGGCCAGCGCTTTTTTCGCGTCGGCGAGTTCGCGCTCGAGGCGCTTGCGGTCCTCGACCAGGGCCGCAACGCGCGCTGGCACCTCTTCCGGCGAGGATTTGAGGCTGGCGGCGACCTCGCGGAGCTGGGCCTCGCGGCTGGTCAGCCACTGCCGCGCCGCTTCGCCGGTCAACGCTTCGAGGCGGCGAATGCCCGACGACACCGCGCCTTCGCTGGTGATGACGAACAATTGGATGTCGCCGAGCGCGTTGACGTGGGTGCCGCCGCACAACTCGACCGAATAGTCGAGGTCGACGTCGCGGCCCATCGACAGGACGCGGACTTCGTCGCCGTATTTCTCGCCGAACAGCGCCATCGCGCCGGCGGCAATCGCCTCGTCGGACGACATCAGCCGGGTGGTCACCGCATGGTTCGAGCGAATGTGGCGATTCACTTCGGTTTCGACCGCGGCGATGTCGGCTGCGGAGAGGGCCGAGGGGTGCGAGAAATCGAAGCGGAGGCGGTCGGGAGCGACCAAGCTGCCCTTCTGCGTGACGTGATCGCCGAGGCGGTGGCGAAGCGCGGCGTGAAGCAAATGGGTGGCGCTGTGATTGGCTCGGATTCGATCGCGGCGTTCTGAGTCGACCTTTTGGTGAACTGTGTCGCCGAGTTTGAGGAGGCCGGCGGCTATGGTGAGATCGAGCGCGTGAAGGCGGCCCAGGGATTTAGACGTGTCCTTAACGTTGCCTTCGAAGCCACTCAAAGACGTTAGTTTTCCGGAATCTCCGACTTGGCCCCCGCTCTCGCCGTAGAAGGGCGTCTGGTTGAGCAGCACCTGCACCTTGTCGCCGGTCTTGGCGCTGTCGACGCGCTTGCCGTCGGCTACGATCGCCAGCACGACCCCTTCCGCCTCGTCGCCCGAGTAGCCGGTGAATTCGGATCCGCCATGTTCCTCGGCGAGGTCGAACCAGATGTCGTCGGAAGCGCGGTCGCCCGAGCCCTTCCAGGCGGCGCGAGCGGCGGCTTTCTGCGCGTCCATCGCGGTGTCGAAGCCGGCGCGGTCGACGGCGAGCCCGCGGGCGCGGAGCGCGTCCTCGGTCAAATCATAGGGGAATCCGAAGGTATCGTAGAGCTTGAACGCGGTCGCACCGGGCAGTGTGCCGCCCTCACCGAGCCCGGACGTCGCCTCGTCGAGCAGCCGAAGGCCGTTGACCAGGGTGCGGCGGAATTGGGTTTCCTCCTGCTGCAGAGTCGCCTCGATGAGCGGCTGGGCGCGCACCAGTTCGGGGTAAGCGGCGCCCATTTCGGCGACCAAAGCCGGCACCAGGCGGTGCATCAGCGGCTCTGTCGCGCCGAGCAAATGGGCGTGGCGCATCGCCCGGCGCATGATCCGGCGGAGGACGTAGCCCCGCCCCTCATTGGCCGGCAGGACGCCGTCGGCGACGAGGAAGCCCGAAGCGCGCAAATGGTCGGCGATGACGCGGTGGCTCGCCTGTTGCTCGCCTTGGGCCTTGGTCCGGGTCAGCTCCTCGCTCGCTTCTATCAAGCCCAGAAAAGTGTCGGTGTCGTAATTGTCGTGGACCCCCTGGAGCACCGCGGCGATGCGCTCGAGCCCCATGCCGGTGTCGATCTGCGGCTTGGGCAAATCGCTGACGATTGCATCGGCTTCCTGCAGGAACTGCATGAAGACGAGGTTCCAGATCTCGACGAAGCGGTCGCCGTCCTCGTCGGGGCTGCCGGGCGGGCCACCGGGCAGATGGTCGCCATGGTCGTAAAAGATCTCCGAGCAGGGTCCCGACGGCCCGTCGGCGCCCATCGCCCAAAAATTGTCCTTGGTGGCGATGCGGATGATGCGGCTTTCGGGCAAGCCGGCGATGCTCCGCCACAGGTCGAATGCCTGATCGTCGGTGTGATAGACGGTGACGGTCAATTTGTCGGCGGGCAGGCCCCATTCCTTGGTCAGCAGGGTCCAGGCGAGCTCGATCGCGCGGTCCTTGAAATAATCGCCAAAGGCGAAATTGCCGAGCATTTCGAAAAAGGTGTGGTGGCGCGCGGTGTAGCCGACATTGTCGAGGTCGTTGTGCTTGCCCCCGGCTCGGACGCATTTCTGCGAACTAGCGGCGGTCGAATAAGACCGTGATTCCAGACCGGTAAAGACGTTCTTGAACGGCACCATACCCGCGTTGACGAACATCAAAGTCGGGTCGTTGTGCGGGACCAATGGCGCCGACGGCACCCGCGCATGCCCCTGGTCCTCGAAAAAATCGAGAAACCCGCGGCGGATGTCGTTGGTCGAGGTCATGGGATGCGATGTAAATGCTGCGCTGCACTGCGGCAAGGACGGCGGCACAGGCGAATATTGTCAGGGCAGCAACAAGCGCGCAGTCTGCGCGAATGACATTGATTGGGTTCACAGGAATAATCGCAGCGCTGTTCATGTCAGCCAGCAATGCTTGGGCGGAGCCAACGCAGCTTGGGTCTCGTGTTGGCGACACCTACGAAATCACTATGATCCGGGAGTTTTCGGAAAAGAATGGCGATACGTCGTCGGGAAGCTCGTACGACAAGGATACAATCATTGAACGGGTGATCGGCGTACGCGCGGACGGCCTAGAGCTGGAATATGACCTACCGAAATCCTCCACGGCAGACGAGAGGGGCAGCAATTGGCAGTTGCCTGCCCGTGTGTTCAGGCAGTTTCGCGGACCAGCGCAGTTGGTAAACGTCGCTGAGCTGGAAGCGCGCCTCGAAGCCTGGCTTAAGGCAGCCAAATGGCCTCGCACCGTCTGCGGGCACTGGATTTTCACCTGGAATGCGTTTCGCATCGAGTGTGATCCGCAGTCGGTCATTAAAACAGTCGACGCGTTCGATCTGAGGTCTGCTGACCTTCGCGAGGGAGCGCCTTATCAGGAACCCGGAATACTGGGGCTCGGCACGCTGGCAAAGAAAGCGGCCGGACCGAATGGCGAAGTTTTCACTGTCGAGATGTCGGTCGATCCCGATGCAGTTCGTCGTGCTAGCGCCGATTCCGACGTCGTTATCGGCGAGCTTTTGAAAAAGCCGGTGACCCTTGAAGTGGCACTTCGTGAGCGGGCGAAGGAGACCATCTCGGGGAGGATATCGGTCGCGTACTACACGGATTCCGTTGGTAGCGTGCGCCGCCGGACGAAGGTGACGAATCTGGAGACTAAATGGCCGGACGGCCGGTCGGAGACAATGACCGTTACAGAAACGCTGGAGCGGCGACTCATTTCACGACGCGACTGATTAGCCTCGAACAAGCCATGATCGATGTGTCCACCTTCCACCCAAAGTCGCCAGGCGTCAGCGATAGTATCGTATTTCCGCGAGCATGCCCGTGCTAGGGCAGCTGCTTCCATTGGGGGCAGCGATGAGCAGTGAGATCCAGAAGCAGCGGCTTGACGGCAAGGTGGCGATCATCACCGGAGCGACCGGCGGGATCGGTGAAACGACCGCGAAACTCTTTCTCGACCTCGGCGCCAAGGTGATGCTGGTCGCCCGCTCCGCCGACAAGCTGGCCGCGACCAAGGGCCGGCTTGAGGCTCATGGCGAGGTGGCGGGCAGCATTTCAGACGCAGTCGACGAGGCGGGTATGGCGGCAGCGGTGGCCGCCACGGTCGATCGCTTTGGCGGTCTCGATATCCTCATCGCCAATGCCGGAACCGAAGGTGTGGTCAAACCGATCGAAGCGCTGACGGTCGAGGAATTTGAAGACACGATGCGGACCAACGTCACCGGGGTGTGGCTGGCGATGAAGCATTGCGTGGCGCCCCTCAAGGCGCGCGGCGGCGGCTCGATCGTCGCTTTGTCGTCCATCGCCGGGCGCATCGGCTTTGCGGCCATGGCGCCGTACATCGCCAGCAAGCATGCGGTATACGGCCTGGTCAAAACCGCCGCGCTGGAGCTTGGCCCGTCGAACATTCGCGTCAATGCGGTCGGGCCAGGCCCGATCGACAATCGCATGATCGATTCGCTCCAAAATCAGCTGGCTCCGGACGATCCCGCCGCCCTGCGGAGCGGGATCGAAGCCAGCATCGCGATGCGGCGCTATGGCACCAACGGGGAAGTTGCCCATCTGCTCGCCTTTCTCGCAAGCGACGCATCATCCTACTGCAATGGGTCGATTTACATGGCCGACGGAGGCTATGTCGCGGCTTGACGACTGGGACTCTTGGTGGACTGCGATGACCGTGCGCTGATCTCGACTTGTCCGTGCGTTCTGCGCTGGGACCGGCGAAGACCAAGAAGATAATGTCTGGTTTCGACCCAGTGCGGACAAGGGCACCACCCTTGCAGGCTTGCGTGGTGACACCTTGTAGCACAGGGTCGGCAGTACCGTCGGCCGAAAACGGATGAACAGAATTGCAATCGACGGCCTGCGTCGCGGGCCGTCACGGGGGCTTTCATCAGACAAATTGCCGCTCTTCCCTATCGGTCTTCGGGTCCGGCCCTGGATTCTCCGGTCTCGGTGCTGCTCGTCACCACGCGCGAGACCAAGCGCTGGGTCATCCCGAAGGGTAATCTGGCGAGCGGCGTGGCGCCGCATACGGGCGCGGCCGACGAAGCGATGGAGGAAGCGGGCGTCGAGGGCGCGGTCTGCCCAGTGCCGCTCGGGAGCTTTCGCTATCGCAAGCGCAGGGGTAGCGGCGCTTCGCTGATGGCCGATGTCGAAGTCTTTCCGTTGTCGGTCAATCGCGAGCTCGACGACTGGCCCGAAAAGGCCGAGCGCGAGCGGCGATGGTTCAGCCTGGCGGATGCCGCGGCGGTGGTCGACGAGCCCGACCTCGCCGATCTGATCCGATCGTTCGGGGCAAGCGAATTCAACAAAGCGGCACAACGCACGGGCATGCTTTCCGTGGTTGCCGAAAAATCGAAGGTGGGTCCGATGTTTGCCTGGTTCCAGCGACTCCTGCCGCAGACGGGCGGGTTTTTCGAACTGTTCGAAGCGCATGCGGTGGCGGTGCTTGCCGCGGCCGACGCAACCGGCCGATTGTTCCAGGGCGGTCCCAAGTGCCACGAGCATATTCGCGAGATCCGCGAACGCGAGCATGACGCCGACGAAATCGTCCGCGAGATGCTCAAGACGATCCGCCAAACCTTTCTCACACCATTCGATCGCGGCGCGATCACCGCGCTGATCGGGTCGATGGACGATGCGATCGACGAAATGCAGTCGGCGGCATCGGCGGTCGATGTCTACCAGATGACCGAGTTCGACGCGCCGATGCGCGACATGGTGGCGATCGCGGTCGATGCCGCCCGGCTGGTCGCCGAAGCGATGCCGCTGATGCGCGATGTCGGCAAGAACGGTGCCCGCCTCCATGAGCTGACCGAGCGGCTGGTGCGGATGGAAGGCCATGGCGACGAGATTCACACCTCGGGCCTCAAATCGGCGTTCCAGACCTATCGCGACACCAGCCCGATTAGCTTCGCCGTCCGCCGCGAAATCTACAAGCATCTGGAGCGCATCATCGACGCGTTCGAGGATGTCGCCAACCAGATCGATTCGATCGTCATCGACCACGCCTGAAGCGAAAGGGCCCAACGATGCACGAGCTTGCGTTTCCTTTGCTGGTCGGGCTGGTTATCCTGGCGCTGGCGTTCGATTTCCTGAACGGCCTGCACGATGCGGCCAATTCGATCGCAACCGTGGTTTCAACCCAGCTGTTGCGCCCGGTCCAGGCGGTGGCCTTCGCCGCCTTCTTCAACTTCGCGGCTTATTTCCTGATCATTTGGTTCCCCGGCTTGCACAAGGTCGCGGACACGATCGGCAAGGGCTTGATCGACAAGGACATGGTGTCGCCGGCGGTCGTCTTCGCGGCGCTGGTCGGCGCCATGTTCTGGAACGTCGTCACGTGGCTCAAGGGCATTCCGTCGTCGTCGAGCCATGCGCTCGTCGGCGGTATCGTCGGGGCCGGCGTCGCGGCCGCGGGTTTCGGCACGATCCAGTGGAGCGGCTTGACCAAGACCCTGCTATTCATCCCGCTCGCGCCGCTCATCGGGATGGCGGTGGCGCTGCTGGTGATGCTCGTCTCTAGCTGGCTTGCCCGCCGGGCGAGCGCGCGCGGGGCGGACCGGCTGTTCCGCTCGCTGCACCTGGTCTCCTCGGCCGGCTATTCGCTTGGCCACGGCTTGAACGACGCCCAGAAGACGATGGGGATCATCACCGTGCTGCTCTATTCGACCGGCTATTTGTCGGGCGACTTTCACGTCCCCCACTGGGTCGCGATCAGCTGTTATATTGCGATCGGGCTCGGGACCCTGATGGGCGGCTGGAAAATCATCGAAACGATGGGCAGCCGGATCACCAAATTGTCGCAGCATCAAGGCTTTGCAGCGTCGACCGGGGGATCGATCATGCTGTTCGGCGCGAGCTGGGCGGGGATCCCGGTATCGACCACGCATACCATCACCGGGGCGATCATCGGCGCCGGCGTCGCCCGGCGCGCCTCGGCAGTCCGGTGGGGCGTCGCCAGGAGCGTGGTGTTCGCGTGGCTGATCACCATTCCTTGCTCGGCGGCGGTCGCGGCGCTGTTTTTCGCACTGACCAGGATTTTCTAGTCGCGCCACTTGTCCTATCCCAAGCCCACGCCCGCGAGATGAGGTTGAGCGCCGCCAATGACTGAAGTGAAAGCCATAGCCGGCGGCGTCGTTCATGATCTTCCGGGCGACCTGGAAGGCGCGCTGAAACTTGCTCCGGAAGCGCTGGCGACGTGGGCGGATATCACCCCGCTGGCCCGCAACGAATGGATCTGCTGGATCGAGTCGGCGAAGAAGCTGGAGACGCGGCGCAAGCGGATCGAATGGGGATGCGAGAACCTGCGGGACGGGAAGCGCCGACCTTGCTGTTGGCCCGGATGCCCGCATCGCTGAGATTGGTGGCAACGAAGGAGATGGCGCATGGGATTTCCGAAGCTGGCGATTTTCGGTTTTCTGATTCTAGCAACCGCGCTCGAGGTGTTCGGGGACGCGGTCGTCCGGATGGGGCTTGGGCAAGGCGTTGTCGCCAATCGGCTGGGCTATTTCGCCGGCGGCGCGGTCCTGCTGTTCGGCTATGGCCTGGCGCTCAACACGGCGCCGATCGAGTTCGAGAAAGTCGTCGGCATCTATATCGCGACCTTGTTCGTGATGTGGCAGCTGGTCAGTTTCGTGACCTTCCGGACGGTGCCGTCGCTGCCGACGCTGGCCGGGGGAGTGCTGATCATCGCCGGCGGTTTGGTCGTTGCCTTCTGGCAGCCCGGATCGCTCGCCACGCAATCATAGCGCCATGGTTGGACATGTCGGGTCAAATGGCGAGTGCGGACGCCCCCGCTCGCGACAAATCTCCCTAACCTAGATAATTCGCCAGCACTCGCTGGTGAAGCTTGCATTTGATCGTGCAGCAATATCACGAAGGCTGGGGCCGATGCGATTAACAGCGGCAGGAAAATAGAATATAAACGGGATGACGACCCAACGAGTCGTTTTGTGATCGCCCGCGGCGATGACTTTTCGCGCGCTTCGCGGTGATCGCACCATCAGGGGGGCCATGATGAACCGTCGTGCCACGCTCGCCCGCACCATGTGCCGGCATCTTCAACTTACGTTGCCATTGGCAATCCTGTGCGCCCCCAGTGTCTCACGCGCTCAGGTGGTGGCGAATGCGAGCGCCGAATCTCGTGCGACGCCTATTCGAAACGCGAATCAATATATTTGCACCTTCGTCTCAAGCGTGCCGGGAAGGTCGGTCAAACAGGAAGCTGCAAGCGCCGTAGGTCCGGAGCTCGGCGTGATTCTTCACACCTATTCGTCGGTCGTGAAGGGTTTTGCGGTCAGGCTCCCGGCGGATCCCGGAAGGGGCAGCGTCACCGCGAGGCTCAGGTCCCACAACCCGAATGTCAGCGCGTGCGAGCACGACGGCATCACTCGAGCCGCTGCGGTAGCGGCGGGCAAGCCGATTGGTTTCGGGGGACAGACCCTGCCCTGGGGAGTCAGCCGGATTGGCGGGCCAGCCGATGCGAGCAGCTTGGCCCGGAGAGCTTGGATTATCGACAGCGGAATCGACCTCACTCATCCCGATCTCAACGTTGATGTTGCCGACGGAGCCAGTCTTCTCTCCGGCGACTCCAGCCTCAACGACACGTACGGGCATGGTACGCACGTAGCTGGAATCATCGCCGCGAAGGACAACGCAATCGGCGTGGTAGGCGTCGCGGCCGGCGCTCAGGTGGTTCCAATTCGGGTACTTGACGGCACCGGCACAGGTCCGGATTCGGGCGTTGTCGCTGCGTTAGACTATGTTTCCACGCATGCATCGGCAGGCGATGTGGCGAATTTGAGCCTCATTGCCGACGCGGTCAGTGACATTATGGACCAAGCCGTTGCCAATCTTGGCGCCAAGGGTGTCTTCGTCGTGATTGCCGCCGGCAATAATAGTGCAAACGCGAGCAACTACAGCCCAGGGCGAACGAATGCGACGAACGTCTTTACCGTGTCGGCATTTGGATCGCGCGACACGTGGGCGAGCTTCTCCAACTATGGAACGGCAATCGACTGGTCAGAGCCCGGCGTGAACGTCCCGTCGACCTACAAGAACGGCGGCTATGCAACGCTGTCGGGTACTTCGATGGCTGCCCCCCACCTCGCCGGGCTATTGCTTCTCCAAGGCAGCGCAAGAAGCGGGGGACTGGTGAAGCGCGATCCGGACGGCAATCCTGACTCAATCGGGGTTAAATGATGAGTCCGAAGCTCGCCTAGCGCGGACGGCTTTTGCAGCGACTTGAGGGGTCCGGCAAAAGCCTGGCGCCTTTCCACCCATTGCGGACGCGGGCGGCGGCGGCGATAGACCGCAGGTGCGCGCGGGCGGGATCTTGAATGGGCTGTCGGAGCGGGCGCCCGGAATTGTCATCGTCACCTTGTGCGCCGCGCTTGTTGCGTCGTGGATAAGCGCTCCCGAATGGCTTGCCAGAGGGGCCGCGATCGTCGTCGCCGGGCTGGCGGTGTTGTTGTTGGCCGGGAAGAAGCGGCGGCGTCCGTTCGAGGCGCTGGGCGAAGAAGGCTCGGCCGACGAGAAAGGCTGGGTCGCTTACGAACTCGCCGGCAAGGGGACGCCGCCCGGCTCATATTTGCTCGGCTTTTTCGGTTTGCTCACTGTCGCCCTGACGGGCTTCAACTCGGCCTATGCGATGCTGGCCTGGGCCGGGTTCGCGCTCGGCGCGGTGTGGGGCATCGTAAATGCGCAATATCCGACCGAGGACGAAACCGAGCATTGAGGACAAAGCGCCTGTGCAGGGGCGTGTCGGCGGGCTAGCGGCGGCGGATGCACATCCTCGGAATCACCGAGACCTGCGACCTCGGGTCGATGTACCTGCGCCTGGCGGGCGATGGGCACGACGTCCGGGTCAGCGTCAGCGAGCCGCTGGCAGCCGGCACGATGGCGGGGCTCGTCGCGCGGACGGCCGACTGGCGCGGCGAACTCGACTGGGTGCGTGAAGCAGGCGGCGACGGGCTGATCCTGTTCGAGGCGGTGGGTTTCGGCGCCACCCAGGACGAGCTTCGTCAGCAGGGGTTCAACGTCATCGGCGGCAGCGCCCTGGGCGACCGGCTGGAGAACGACCGGGCTTATGCACTGCAATTACTCGGCGGGCATGGACTCCGGGTTGCCCCAGTGGCGGAGTTTACGCGGGTGGAAGACGCGTTGGCCGACCTGGCGGCGAACCCGCGGCGCTGCGTATTCAAATATAGCGCTTCGGCCGGCAGCACGTACGTCGGGGCCTTTGCCGACGGGCGCGATGTCGCTGCCGTGATTCAAGCGCAACCCGATGCCGGCCAGCCGTTCATCCTGATGGACGCCGTCGACGGCGTCGAAACCGGCATTGGCGCCTATTTCGATGGCGACAAGTTCCTCACCCCCGCCTGCCTCGACTGGGAGCACAAGCGGTTCTTCGCCGGGGACATGGGCGAGCTGACCGGAGAAATGGGGACGGTCGCCACGTTCGAAGGATCCGACGCCTTGTTTGCGGCGACGCTGGCGCCGCTCGAGCCGCTGCTCCGCGGGGCGGGGCATGTCGGCTGGGTCAATTTGAACACGATCATCAATGCCGAGGGGGTGTGGCCGCTCGAGCTGACCTGCCGCTTCGGCTATCCGGGGTTCGCGGCCCTCGAACCGCTGCAGTCTTTGGGTTGGGGTGAGCTGTTTGGCGCCATGATCCGCCGCGATGCGAGCAGCTTCGCAGTGCGTCCGGGCTTTTGCGTCTGCGTCGTCCTGACCACTCCCCCGTTTCCCTACTCACGTCACGAAGTGGATGCCGCGATCGGCTTGCCGCTGCTAATCGGCAAAGTCCCGCCCGAGCATTTGCATTTCGGCGAAGTCGGCAGCGACGGCTCGCAGATGGTGACGAGCGGGCTTTACGGCTGGACGGCGGTGGTCACGGGCACGGGCTCGACAGTGGCGGAGGCAAAAGCGGCCGCCTATGGCCACGCCAGCCAAGTCCGGGCGCCGAACCTGCGCTACCGGCTGGACATTGGCGACAAACTGATTTCGGGCGATCTCAGGAAGCTTGCCGCTTGGGGCTGGCTGAAATCCATGCCGCCCAGCCGCATGGCGTCGCAAATCGTGCGATAGTCGCTGGTCAGCTCGGTGCCGGCAGGCAAGTCGGCGGCCGCGACATCGTCGCCGAAGGCAATGCCCAAGGAGCGCGTATTGGGGCTGTCCGAATGATTGAAGTGGCGGCCGTTGTCGCCGCACAGCACCCACAGTCCGAGGCCGTGGTGAAAGGTCGAATAAGTCCTGAGGAACGCCTGGAAGCGCTCGGGCATTTCAGTCAACTCGGCGTTCGAAAAAACTCGGTCGATGCGGCTGTCGAAGCGCCAGATCAGTTGGCCACTGCGGACGGACTCGGTCAGGTAGACGCCCAGGCCGTGGATGCTGCTTGGCCTCAATTCGGTCTCGACCATCAACATCTGCGAACTCCTTGCCGCCCGAGAAAAACATGCACGCCAACGAACGTGCATGACGAAGGGTGCGTCTCGCGGCACAGTTCGTCATCCTCTAGCTTTGTGGACATTTCGAAGCCGTGCGGAGTTATGGACACAACGGAGGCAGCCCATGCGACGATCCATTTTGCTTTTCCCGCTGGCCCTGGCGGCTTGCGCCAAGGCGCCGAGCGGCGCGGCGCCGGTGACCATGGCCGAGGCGAATCAGATCGCCGAGCGGGCCGAGGCGAGCTTCACCAAGGGCGATGTCAAGGCGGTGATGGCGCAATATGCGAACAATGCGGTGATGATCGACGCCGGTTCGCCCGACCCGAGCGTCGACCGCCAGGTGCAGTCGGGATGGGCGCAAACCTTCGTCAGCATGCAGCCGGCCGACTACAAGGTCGTCGGTCGCCAGGTGCAATTGCTTGGCGGGGACGCGTTCATCAGTTCGGGCGTCGAGACGTTCACCGTCGCCGCCGGCGCTGCGCGGCCGACCGTTAGCGCGCGCTTCACCGATGTCTTCCAGCGCCAGAAGGACGGCAGCTGGAAGATCGTCAACGAGCATGTCTCGGTGCCGCCCCAGCCCGCGGCCGCGGCTGCTCAGTGAGTCTTGTTCACTAGGTTGCAAAGCCGGTAAATGTTGCGCAGTCGTTTATTAGACGACAGGTTGATCCGTTTTTGCCGCCAAGGGACCGATCATGAATGCGCTGGACCACGGGATTATTCCCGAGAATGAAGCCGAGCGCATGGCCGCCGTGCGGCGCTATGAAATCCTCGACACGCCGCCGGACGGAAGCTTCGACCGAGTAACGGCGATGGCGGCCCGGCGATTCGGTGCGCCGATCTCGATCATCAGCATCGTCGATACCGATCGGATCTGGTTCAAATCGCACCACGGTCTCGACGTTGACGAGATCGGCCGCGATCCCGGACTGTGTGCTTCGGCGATCCTGTCGAACGAGGCGCATATCCTGGTCGATGCCAGTACCGACCCGCGCTCGCTGACCAACCCGTTGGTTGCGGGCGACTTCGGGCTACGTTTCTATGCCGGTGTTCCGTTGCAGACTTCGGACGGTTTCAACCTCGGCACCTTGTGCGTGATCGACAAGGAGCCGCGCCCGGTCGCCCAAGACCAGATCGACGATCTCCAGGATCTGGCGTCCCTGGTCGTCGATCAGCTCGAGCTCCGTCTGGCCGCCCGGACGGCCATCGCCCACGCCGAGCTCATGGCCCGCGAGATCGATCATCGCGTCATGAACAGCCTGCAGTTCGTGTCGGGACTGCTGACCATGCAAAGCGGCGGAGCAGCTGGCGTTGGCGACGCTTCAGAGCGCCTGAAGGAAGCGGCAACGCGCGTCGCCGCCGTCGCCCGGGTCCACCGCAACTTCTATTCCAGCGACACGGCCGAGGCCTCCTGCATTTCCTTTCTCGCCCGCTTGTGCGGCGACCTATCGGATATCTGCGGTGTCGCGGTCGAGGTCAGCGGCGACGAAGGGACGGTCCCGACGACGCTCATCCAGCCGATCGGCCTGTTGACCAACGAGCTGGTGACGAACGCGGCCAAGCATGGCGCTGGCAAAATCGACGTCATCTACAAGGCCGAGGGCGACCGCCGCGAACTGAGCGTCTGCGATCAGGGACCCGGCGTTCCCGACGACTTCGACGTGTCCAATTCCGAGGGCCTGGGAATGAAGGTGGTGCGCGTCCTGGCCAAACAGCTGGGCGGAGCGGTCGAGGTGATGGCCAATCCGAACGGACGAGGTGCGTGCTTCCGAGTGGCGTTCGCCATCTAAATTCTTCTTTCAGGGAACGTCTCGACGGACCGCGAGGCGGCCGCTAGTCGCCGCCCATGGCCAAGCGACCGACCTCGACAATTCCGCGTTACAAGCGCCGGCGGCAGCGGTCGGTCGCGGGGCGATTGTTCGGCCTAGTCTTCAAGCTCATCCTGATCTTTCTGCTAGGCTCGGTGCTGTGGGTGCTGGCCTATCGCTTCATCAATCCGCCGATCACCGCGACCATGCTCGGCGACGTGCTTGCCGGGCGCGGGGCGTCGCGCGACTGGATGCCGATCGGCGAGATCGACCGCGACATGGTGCGGGCGGCGATCGCCGGCGAGGACAGCAAATTCTGCAGCCACGACGGGTTCGATTACGAGGCGATCGAAGATGCGATGCAGCGCAATGCTTCGGGCGGGCGGATCCGCGGCGGCTCGACGATCAGCCAGCAGACCGCCAAGAACGCCTTCCTGTGGCAAGGCGGCGGCTATGGCCGCAAGGGGCTCGAGGCGTGGTTCACTTTGCTCGAAGAGGCGCTGTGGCCCAAGCAAAGGATCATGGAGGTCTATCTCAACCTCGCCGAGACGGGGCTTGGCACCTATGGCGTCAACGCCGGCTCGCAGCGCTATTTCGGCCATGATGCAAGCGCCATGAGCGCCATCGAGGCGGCGCGGATCGCGGCCGTTCTGCCGCTGCCCAAGAAGCGCGGGGCGGTCGCGCCCAAGGGCTTTACGCGGCGCTATGGCGGAACGATCGCGGCGCGGATCGGGGTGGTCGGGCGGCAGGGCCTCGACGCCTGCGTCTATGAAGGCACTACGGCGCCGGTGAACAAGACGCCGCCGCCGAGCAGGGCGCCCGCCAAGCTGCCGGGCGAGGAATATGAAAGCGCCAAGCCGCTGCCGCCGCTCGAGAATGTCGTGGCGGAGTTGCCAGTGGCCTCTGATCAGCCACTGCAGCCGGTGGTGAACGCGGCTAACGAAGCAGCACCCATGCCTGTAGCGACCGAGCCCCCAGCAGCAGATCAGCCGCCCGCCAACTATTTCTGACGGCTAGCCGACCAGCGCGAGCTTGGGCGGTTGCTGGACCGCGAGGTCGACGCTGCCTTCGCCGGTGATGCGCTCGATGCGGGCGGCGAGTTCAGCGTCGAGGAGATAGTCGCGGCCGAGCAGGATGGTGGCCTCGGCGCCGGTCGCCAAACCGACGATGAAGCGGATTGCGCCGGTGCCGCCACGAGCGCCAGTCAGCTCGCGGGCGATGCGGTGGACGGTGTCGGTGTCGGTGTCGGGTACGCGGACGATCATTTCGAGGCGGGTGCGTTTGGCGAGCGCGTCGAACGGCTGGAAGCGCTTGACGGTGACTCGCGGAACATCGTCGCCGGGCCGCCGGTCGAGTTCGACGGTGATCAGCCCGCAACCGCCGGACTTCATCGCCGCTTCGAGTGCCGCGCATGGCTCGTCGTCGAAGGCGGTGACGAAATACTGGCCGGATGAGTCGCTTAGCGTTGCCATCATGTAGCGGCGGCCGCGGGCGGACGTGCGCCACCGCGCCTCCTCGACCAGCCCGGCCATCATTGCCCCTGCCCGGCCCTCTGCCGAGACCGGGATCGACGCCAGCTCGGCGAAGGTCTTGACCCCATGCGCGGCCAGTAGATGCTTTTGCGAGTCGACCGGGTGGGCGGAGAAGTAGAATCCGAAGGCGTCGTGCTCGGCGGCCATGCGCTGGGCGAGCGTCCACGAGGCGTCGCGCGGCAGGCGAATCGGGGCGACTCCGGCGTTGGCCTCGCCGCCGAACAGCGCCGCCTGACCGCTCGTCCGCTCGTCCGCCGCGCTGACGGCGTGGGCGAGTAAGGTCTCGGCGGCGGCATAGAGAGCCGGGCGATCGTCGACCAGCGAGTCGAACGCGCCAGCGCCGACCAGGCTCTCGATCTGGCGCTTGTTGAGCAGGCGCGGGTCGATCCGGGCGGCGAAGTCCTCAAGGGTGGGATAAGGGCCGTGGGCTTCGCGTTCGGCGACCAAAGCCTCCATGGCTTTTTCGCCGACGCCCTTGAGCGCGCCAAGAGCGTAGCGGACCGCCTCCCCTTCGACGGCGAAGTCGGCGCGGCTGGCGTTGATGTCGGGCGGCAGGCAATCGACGCCTCCGCGGTGCATGTCCTCGACGAACAAAGCGAGCTTGTCGGTCTGGGTCATGTCGAAGCTCATCGACGCGGCATAAAATTCGGCGCGGTGATGGGTTTTGAGCCAGGCGGTCTGGTAGGCGATCAATGCGTAGCCGGCGGCGTGGCTCTTGTTGAAGCCGTAGCCGGCGAACTTGTCGATGAGGTCGAACAGCTCGTTCGCTTTGGGCGGCGGGATGCCGTTGACCCGCTCACAACCGGCGACGAAGCCCGCGCGTTGGGCGTCCATCTCGCTCTGGATCTTCTTGCCCATCGCGCGCCGCAGCAAATCGGCCTCGCCAAGCGTGAAGCCGGCCAGCACCTTGGCCGCCTCCATCACCTGTTCCTGGTAGACGAAGATGCCGTAGGTCTCGCGGAGTAGCTCCTCGAGCAGTGGATGCGGGGTGGCAAGCGCGACGCGGCCATTCTTGCGGTCGCCGAACATGCCGATATTGTCCATCGGGCCCGGGCGGTACAGCGCGACCAGCGCGATGATGTCGCCGAACGCCGTCGGGCGGACCGCCGACAGCGTCCGCCGCATACCCTCCGATTCCAGCTGGAAGACGCCAACGGTGTCGCCGCGCTGGAGCAATTCGTAGACTTGCTCATCGTCCCAGGGGAGCGCGTCGAGGTCGACGTTGACACCCTGGCCGGCGAGCATCTGCTGCGCTTGCTTGAGCACCGACAACGTCTTCAATCCGAGGAAATCGAACTTCACCAGCCCCGCCGCCTCGACATATTTCATGTCGAACTGAGTGACCGGCATGTCCGAGCGGGGATCGCGGTAGAGCGGCACCAATTCGTCGAGGCGGCGGTCGCCGATGACGACGCCGGCCGCGTGGGTCGAGGCATGGCGCGGCAGACCCTCGAGCTTCATCGCCAGGTCGAACAAACGTCTAACGTCGGCGTCGTCGCGATATTCGGCGGCGAGCTCGGTGACGCCGTTTAGCGCGCGCTTGAGGTCCCACGGATCGGTCGGGTGGCTGGGGATCAGCTTGGCGAGGCGATCGACCTGGCCGTAGCTCATCTGGAGGACGCGAGCGGTGTCCTTGAGGACGGCGCGAGCTTTCAAACGTCCAAAGGTGATGATCTGGGCGACTCGGTCGCGGCCATATTTGCCCTGGACATAGGCAATGACCTCGTCGCGGTGGGTTTCGCAGAAATCGATGTCGAAGTCGGGCATCGACACGCGCTCGGGGTTCAAGAAGCGCTCGAACAGCAGGTTCAATGCAATCGGGTCGAGGTCGGTGATGGTCAGTGCCCAAGCGGTGACCGAGCCGGCGCCCGAGCCGCGGCCGGGCCCGACCGGGATCCCCTCCCCCTTCGCCCATTTGATGAAGTCGGCGACGATCAGAAAGTAGCCGGCAAAGCCCATGCCGGTGATGACCTCGAGCTCGAAGTCGAGGCGTTCGCGGTATTGCTTGAGCTCGTCCGCGCGCCCCCGCATTCGCTCCGCGAGCCCGGCGTGGGCATCGCGGCGCAGGGTCTCGTCCTCGTCGTCGGACAGGCGCGGCAGGATCGGCGGGCGCTGGGGCGCGGCGATGGCGCAGCGCTGCGCGATCACCGAGCTGTTGGCAATGGCCTCGGGGAGGTCGGCGAACAACACGTTCATCGCCGCGCCGTCCTTGAGCCAGGCATCGGGCGACGAGGTGACGCGATCGGCGCTTTCGAGATAGGCGGAATGGGCAATGCATAGCATGGCGTCGTGCGCGGCGTGGAAGCTCGGGTCGGTGTAAGCCGCGGGGTTGGTCGCGACCAGCGGCAGGCCGCGCTCATAGGCGAGCTCGACCAGTGTGCTTTCGGCGGCTTCCTCGACTGCATCGCCGCGGCGGCTGAGCTCGATGTACAGGCGGTCGGGAAACAAGGTCTGGAGCCGGTCGAAATACAAGCGCGCCTTAGCGTTCTGGCCGTCGGCGATCAGCCGGGCGGGCGCGCCTTCCGAACCCGCGGTCAGCGCAATCAGCCCGTCGCTGGCGCCGGCCAGCGCGGACATGGCGACATGCGGCTCCTCGGCCAGCGGCCGGTCGAGGTGCGCTTGGGAAACCAGCTTGCAGAGGTTGGCGTAGCCCGCTTCATCCTTGGCCAGCAGCACCAGCCAATCGAGGCCGCCGCCGCCAATCTCGGCCGGGCGGGCAACGGCCAGCATCGCGCCGACGATTGGCTGGACGCCCTTGGCGAAACAAGCGTCGCTGAACGGCATCGCCGCATACAGCCCGTTGCGGTCGGCAAGCGCGATCGCCGGGAAGCCGAGCTTCGCCGCGCGCTCGGCGATCGTCTTCGGCTCCATCGCCCCTTCGAGCATGGTGAAGCAGGACAGGTTGCGTAAGGGAATGTAGGGCGCGGTCACGCCGCCAATATGGCGCTTACGTCGGGGGAAGAAAGCCGTTGGCCAACGTTTTCCACAGTTAGTTACCGGCTGACCAATCCCCGCTATCGCCCCGACATGATGTCGCGAATTTCCTCCATGCGGCCGCGATAGGAATCGGCGATGCAATCATTGGAGTTACAGCGGTCGCGGTAAGCGAGAAAGCGGTTGCGCGTGTTCAGGAGCGCGCTCCGCTGTCCGCCCTCGGCTTGCGACATCGCGCCATTGAACTGCGCCGCCATCTGCCGGTCGAGCGCGGCCAGCCCGCCGTCGTTGCAGACCGCAATTTCGCCGCGGGTGCGCGCATTGCGGCAGTTGAAGCTAGGGTTGGCGCTGATCTGCGGGGCCGGGGCCGGCCTTGGGCTGGCCCGCGGCGGCGGCGGCGGGGCGGGCTCCGACGGCAACGGTTCAGCGGTATAGGGCGGGTCGGAAGGCAGCGGCGCGGTATTGGCCGGCGCCAGCGAATTTGCCGGCTGCGCACCGACCTGGGCGAGGGTGGCGAGCGGGGTGATGATCGCGTCGGCGTTGTTCAACATCAGCACGTCGCGGCTCGAATCGGCGGCGTGCTGGAGCGTATATTCGATATCGGCGGTCAGCGTCCGGCGGCCACCGACGACGGCAACACCGGGCGGCAGGTCGAGCGAGAGGGTCCCGGTGCAAGTCACCGCGCCGAGTTGTTCATCGTGGCTCTTGAGCATTGGCGCGTCCATCCGCACCACCGAGTAAGCGGTCAGCTTGTCGAATGTCGCCTGGTCCGACCCCCGCAGCTGGCCGGCGCGGCGGAACAATTCGCGCTTGATGAGGTCGTAAGTGGCTTGCGAGGCGCAGCGTTTTTCGGGATCCGCCGAGGCAGCGCCCGCGGCGATCTGGTCGTCTCTCAACTTATCGGCATTCTCATTGCCGCCGCGAGTGAACAGGAAAAGCGCCAGCAGCAGGACGAGAACGCCCCCGATCACAGCGATTGCGGTTGGGCTGAGGCGTTTCATCGGGAGGCTAACGCGCCGCCGCTACGTCGGGTCCAAAATTTCCAGTCGGCCGTCGTGGAGGCGGAGCACGCGGTCCATCTTGGCGGCGATGCGCTCGTTGTGGGTCGCGACCAGCGCCGCGCAGCCCTCGTCCCGCACGAGCTTGAGGAACTCCGCGAAGACCACGTCGGCGGTCGCCTCGTCGAGATTGCCGGTGGGCTCGTCGGCCAACACCAGCGGCGGGCGATTGGCGAGCGCGCGGGCGACGGCGACGCGCTGCTGCTCACCGCCGGACAGCTTGGACGGGCGGTGATCGAGACGCGCGCCGAGGCCAAGCGCGGTCAGCACCTGTTCGGCGCGGGTTTTGGCCGCCTCCTTGTCGCCGCCGCGGATCAACACCGGCAGCATGACGTTCTCGCGCGCGTCGAAGTCGGGCAGCAGATGGTGAAATTGATAGACGAAGCCGAGCGCCTCGCGGCGAAGCTCGGTGCGGGCGTCATTGTCGAGCTCCGACGCCTCACGGCCGGCGAGCCGGATGGAGCCTTCGAAGCCGCCTTCGAGGAGCCCTACCGCCTGGAGCAGGGTCGACTTGCCCGATCCCGATGGGCCGAGCAGCGCGACGATCTCGCCCGGCTGGACCTCGAGGTCGACGCCGCGCAACACTTCGATGGTGACATCGCCCTGGGTGAAACTGCGCTTGAGCCCGCGGGTCTGGAGGACCGGCATCGCGGCCTCGCGGAGCGGCATCGATCGCTCGTCACTCATAGCGGAGGACCTGGACGGGGTCGGTGCTGGCCGCTTTCCACGCCGGATAGAGGGTGGCGAGGAACGACAGGATGAGGGCGATCAGGACGATGGCTGTGACCTCGAACGGGTCGGTCTTGGACGGGAGTTCGGAGAGAAAACGCACCGAGGGGTCCCACAGATTCTGACCGGTCAGGAACTGGATGGCGTCGACCACGCCCTGGCGGAAAAACAGAAAGATCGCGCCGATGATCAGGCCGAGGATGATGCCGAGCGAGCCGATGGTCACGCCGACCGTGACGAAGACCTTCATCATGCCGCGCCGGCTCGCCCCCATGGTCCGCAGGATAGCGATGTCGCGGGTCTTGGCGCGGACCAGCATGATCAGCGACGACAATATGTTGAATACCGCCACCAGCACGATCAGCGACAGCACGACGAACATCGCGATCCGCTCGATTTCCAGCGCTTCGAACAGCGCCGAATTCATCTGCCGCCAGTCGACGATCATGCCGCGGCCGCGGACCAATGGTTGCAGCGGGGCGAGAATCTCGCCGACCTTGTCGGGGTTGGCCGACTGGATTTCGATCATCCCGACCTGGTCGCCGAGCATGAGCAGTGCCTGCGCGTCCTGCATGGGCATGACGACGAACGCCTTGTCATAATCATAGACCCCGACCTCGAAGACGGCGCCGACGGTGTAGGAAACGATCCGGGGGACGGTACCGACCACGGTAGAGCGGCCTTCTGGGCTGATCAGGCTGATCTCGGAGCCGGGATAGGCGCCCAGTTCCTCGGCCAGGCGCGAGCCGAGCGCGACCCTGCCGCTGCCCGGCGTAATCGAGCGCATGTCGCCCGACTTGACGTTATCGTTGATCGTTCTGTTGGCGCGCAAATCCTGGATCCGCATGCCGCGCACAATCACGCCCTCGACGCGGCCGTTGCTCGACGCCATCAGCGGC
Source organism: Sphingomicrobium sp. (assembly GCA_039925985.1). Lineage (GTDB taxonomy): Bacteria > Pseudomonadota > Alphaproteobacteria > Sphingomonadales > Sphingomonadaceae > Sphingomicrobium. The sequence continues at coordinate 27,725 of JBDSXT010000002.1, read as the reverse complement.
TGCTCGATCAGCGGCAAAGCGGAAGTGACGCCCGGGGTCTTGCGGGCGCTGTCGGCGATCTGCTGCCAATCGCTGAGCCGCCCATCATAGCCCTGGACGATCGCATGGCCGTTCAAGCCGACGATCTTGTCGAACAGCTCGGCGCGGAAGCCGTTCATGACACTCATGACGATGATGAGCGCGGCGACGCCCAGCGCGACCGCCGCCAGGCTGATCGCGGCGACCAAAAAGATGAAGCCCTCGCCCTTGCCCGGCAGCAGGTAGCGCTTGGCAATCATCCGCTCGTAACGGTTGAGGATCATGAGGCCAGCCTCGCCACCACGGCGTCGGGAGACAGTTCGAATTTCTCGCCGCTCCGGCGGTTTTTGAGCTCGACGATGCCGCTGGCGAGGCCGCGCGGACCGATGATGATCTGCCAGGGTAGCCCGATGAGGTCCATCGAGCCCAGTTTGACCCCGCCGCGCTCGTCGCGATCGTCGTAGAGCGTGTCGATCCCCGCGTCCCTCAGGCGGTCGTAGAGATCCTGAGCGACGGCGACGCTCGGCTCGTCGTCGGCTCGCATGGTCACCAACCCGACCGTCCACGGCGCCACCGCCTCGGGCCAGATGATCCCGTTGTCGTCGTGGCTGGCTTCGATGATCGCCGCGACCAGCCGCGAGACGCCGATGCCGTAACTGCCCATCATCGGGGTAACCGGCCGCCCGTCCTGCCCCGACACCGTCAGGCCCATGGCCTTCGAATATTTGTCGCCGAAATAGAAGATATGGCCGACCTCGATGCCGCGCCCGGTGCGGCGGCGGTCCTCGGGGAGTTCGGCCCAACGAGCCTCGTCGTGGGTCTCGTCGGTCGCTGCGTAGGTCGAGCTGATCTGGTCGAACAGGCCGTGGAGCCCGGCCTCGTCGGTATAATCGAGATGTTCCTTGTTCCAGTCGATCTGCTCGAAGGCCGAGTCGTAAAACACTTCGCTTTCGCCGGTCGGGGCGAGGACGATGAATTCATGGGACAGGTCGCCGCCGATGGGGCCCGACGCGGCCTTCATCGGTACTGCCCTGATGCCCATCCGCTGGAAAGTGCGCAGATAGGCGAGCAATTGCCGATAATAGCTGATGCGCGCGCCGGCCTCATCGAGGTCGAAGCTGTAGGCGTCCTTCATCATGAATTCGCGGCCGCGCATGACGCCAAAGCGGGGGCGGACCTCGTCGCGGAACTTCCACTGGACGTGATAAAGCGTGCGCGGCAGGTCGCGGTAGCTTTTGAGATCGTCGCGGACGATCGCGGTAAGCATCTCTTCGTTGGTCGGGCCGTAGAGCATCTCGCGGTCGTGGCGGTCCTTGATGCGCAGCATTTCGGGACCGTAAGCGTCGTAGCGGCCGCTTTCCTTCCACAGTTCGGCCGACTGGATGGTCGGCATCAGCATTTCGATGGCGCCCGAGCGGTCCTGCTCCTCGCGGACGATCTGCTCGATCTTCTTGAGGACCTTCAAACCGATCGGCAGCCAGGCGTAGATGCCGGCGGCCGTCTGGCGGACGAGGCCGGCGCGCAACATCAGCTTGTGGCTGACGATCTGCGCGTCCGCTGGGCTTTCCTTGAGGACCGGGAGAAAACAGCGGGAAACGCGCAAAGTCGGTGAGCCCCTAGGCGGTGGTGGTGGCCGGCGCGCTTCCCGTAGGGCGGCAGGGTGAGCAAGGCAATGCGGGGCGGAGCCCTCGAAACGCTGTTGCTGGCCCGCCACAGCCAGTGCACAAAAACCAATGAGAATGTTCTAGGTGCGTGACAAATCAGCGAAATCCGGATTAGCGTCGACCCCAGGGGGCTGACGAGTTACATCGTCACGCAGGACGCCCGGATCAGCAATGGTCCGGGCGTTTGCTTTTGTCTTGAGGACAAGGCGGATCAGAAACGGTCCGGGCGTTTGCTTTTATCCGCATCGACATGACCCACCGAACCGCGCGATTCACCCAGTTTGCTCGTTAATTTTGAGTGGCTATGCACGCCGCTAATTGGGCGCTAATTCTCCTTGCAAAGGAGGGAACGATGCATTCACGACGCAAAGCCATGATTTTCGCGGCGGCCATCTTGTTCAGTGCGCCCGCCGCGGCGCAGGATTCCGGCGGAGTCCAGACCGAAACGGAGCAGCGCAAGCACCACGCCCTGGACTACGACACGATTTGGAACGTGCTTGGCCTGTTCGGCCTAGCGGGGGCCTTTGGCCTTTGGCGCCCGAGCGACAATGACGGTTACACGGACGATCCCATTTGACCATTTCCAAAAGGAGCTTTGCAATGCGGAATATATATCCGTTGATAATCGCGGTTGCGCTGACCTCGGCCGCACCGGCGGTCGCCCAGACCACCGACAATGTTGCCAATGGCGCGGACGTCGCCGCACCGGTCGGCAATGACGCCGCCATGACCGACAATGGCGCAACCGATGCGATGACCACTGGCGTCGCCAATGACATGAATGCGATGCCCGCCGCCGATCAGCCGGTCGATACGACGTATACCGATACCGCGCCGGTCGAGAAAAAGAGCTTTCCCTGGGGCGTTCTCGGATTGCTTGGCCTGGTCGGATTGATGGGCCGCAAGCGAGGCTAATCGCCTCATCTATTGTTTAGCTGAAGACGCTCGGGCGCCCACATCGGCCCGGGCGTTTTCTTTTGCCGGAGACCCCCCGCCGGCCGTTCCTCTTAACCATTAGCGTCAAACTTCCTTCAATTTATCCACGTTAACTTTCCCACGTGGACCGATGAAAAGTGGAAGCTGGCCTGAACGCCGGCGGCGTCATGCCGTGCAGCTCGAAGCCGCCGTTGCGCGCAGCGACGGCAGCGTCGTTGAGTCGCGAGTGAGCGACCTGTCGCTCGAGGGCTGCTGCCTGACCGGGAGTTTCCCGATCGGCGAACTCATCCAGGTGACGATCCCGCGCGTGGGCACCCATGTCGCGCAAATCCGCTGGTCATTCATGGACCGCTCGGGCGCCCGCTTCATCAGCGCCGTATCGCAGACCCCGGGCCGGCAGGTTGAGAGTGTTGGTAGCGGAGGAGGGACTTGAACCCCCGACACGCGGATTATGATTCCGCTGCTCTAACCAGCTGAGCTACTCCGCCCCAAACCTTGTCCACAGCGGATGAAAACCGCGGATTTTATGAAGGGCAATCCATGGCTTCCGTACGAGCGGGAGCGGCGGCGGATATAGGTGGCGGCATCGAGGCGGTCAACGAGAGGAACCGCAGGACGCTGGTCTCGTTAAGCCGGTCAGACTGGAGACGCCGCGAATGGACCCGTTGACCCCGCTCGACACGCTGTGCCGAATCATACTTCGGGCCCGCGAATATGAAGCGCAAACGCCGAGCGACTATGACGGCAACGAAGCCCCGGACAATGTCGGCGACGAGGATGAAGGCGCCTTGTCGGTGCTCGACGATACGCTCAACGACAGTGTCGAGGAGGAATTGCGCGCGATCCTCGACGACCTTGGCGAGGACCAATTGGCCGAAGTCGTCGCTTTTTGCTGGGTCGGGCAAGGCACCTATGACGCCGCCGACTGGGACGAAGCGATGGAAGAAAGCACGGCGCTCGTCGCCACCGGCAGCAACGTCGCGATCGACGAGCTGATGGACATGCCTATGCTGGCTTCGGTGCTCGAGGCCGGGCTGGCGGCGTTCGAACTGAGCTGCGTCGGGGTCGGCGACGTCAGCTAGACGCCGCGGAACCGATAACTGCCAAGCATCTCCCACGAGCCGCCGAGATAGCGGTGGAGCCCGAGCCCCGCGATCCGCAACGGCTTCACTTCGAAATCCTGCTCGATCAACTGCATCAGGTCGCGAGCGACGCTAGCGGACACCTTGTTCTGGATAGTGACATGGGGGCGCCAGCCGCTCGAGTCCTGCGCGCCGAGCAGTCCGTGAAGGTCTTCGGCAAGCGCGCGGCGCAGCCGGTCGAGATCGTCGGAAACGACGCGCAGGGCAATGCCGCCGCCAAGGTTCATAACGCCGGCAATGCTTGCCACTGGCCGGGAGCCGGCAGCGAGTTTCGCCAAACGGCTGCGCAGTTCGGTCTCGGCGGACGGCGCGACCGCGTGGAACATCGTCAGGTGGGCCGCAAGCTGGTTGCGTTCGGGCGGATAGTGCTTTCGCCGCAAGCCATCGAGCCAGGCGAGGTCGGCCGCGCCAAGCTCCGCGGTAACAATCAACGCGCCGGCCACTGGTCTTTCGGCACCGGTTGCAGGGCGCGGAATTGCGCCTGGTCGAAGTTTGCGATCACCGCCTCGCCGTCAACATGGAGGTCGCTCCACGACAGCCTGCGGAGGGTCTCGCCAGCGCCGGCGATGCCGCCCTCCGAGACCATGACATAGGCAATCCGGCCGCTGTCGCAGCCGGCCATGGCATCGACGCTGGTGCCGAGTTCGGAGGCGCGGCCGCTGACCTTGGCGCGAGTCAGCAACGAGACCGGGAACAACGCCTCCCCGGGGGTCGACTGACTGGCTTGGGCGGCAGCGAGCGACCCGTCCTCGACCGTCGCCTGGCGGCCGAGCCAGCGCCAGATGCCGAACAGGTTGAGGACAGTGAGCGCGGCGTTGGTCCACACCAGCGCCGGCTGGTCGGTCACTAGCCCAAGCCCGAACCAAGCGATCGAGCCGACGGTAAAAACGATGAAGCCGTAGCCGGTGATCCGCGAGCCGAGGTTCGAAGCAGTAATCGACGCAGCGACGACGGTCGCGATTGTAGCTACCCACGAGAGTATGTCTTCCATGGGCGCCGCAACCCGTGGCCGCGGGCGAAAGTTCAAATTTCGAGCTGGCTGCCGAGCTCGATGACGCGGTTGGTGGGAAGCTTGAAGAATTCCATCGCGCTTTCCGCGTTGCGCAGCATCCACGCGAACAATTTCTCGCGCCAGATCGCCATTCCCGGGCGGGGCGAGGCGATCAGAGTCTGGCGGGCGAGGAAGAAGCTGGTGTCCATCATCTTGCATACCGGGCCGCAGGCCTTGAGGTTCGAGAGCGCCGCGGGCACGTCGATTTCCTCCATGAAGCCATAGCGAAGCTTCAACCGGAAGAAGCCTTGGCCGTATTCCTGCGACTCGACGCGTTTCTCTTCGGGTACGTAGGGCACGTCCTCGATGCGGACGGTCAGCAAAATGATCCGCTGGTGGAGCACCTTGTTGTGCTTGAGGTTGTGGAGCAGCGCGTGCGGCACGCCGCTGCCCGAACTGGTCATGAAGACGGCGGTGCCGGGGACGCGGGCCGCGCTCGACGCCGCCGACTTGATGAAAATCTCCATCGGCAGGCTAGCTTCCTGCATCCGGTCGATCATCAGCTTGCGGCCCTTGGCCCAGGTGGTCAGGAAGGTGAAGGCGATGGCGCCGATCAACAGCGGGAACCAACCGCCCTGGGGAACCTTGAGCAAATTGGCCGACAGATAGCCAAGATCGACAGTGGCGAAGAGCACCAGCAGCCCCGCGACGACATAGCGGTTCCACTTCCACATCGTCAGCAGGACGACGGCGATCAGCACGGTGTCGATCATCATCGCGCCGGTCACCGCGATGCCGTATGCGGCGGCGAGGTTGGACGAGCTGCGGAAAGTCAGGACGAGGATGATGACCATGATCATCAGCGCCCAATTGATCAGCGGAATGTAAATCTGGCCCGCCGCGCTCTCGCTGGTGTGGGCGATCCGCAAACGCGGCATGAAGCCCAGCTGGATCGCCTGCTGGGTTACCGAAAAGGCGCCCGAGATCACCGCCTGGCTGGCGATAATCGTCGCGGCGGTGGCCAACAGCACCAGCGGCAGGCGCAGGGAATCCGGAGCCAGGTAGAAGAATGGATTCTTGACCGTCTCGATGGCCTGGGCGGCGGGCAGCGAGAGCAGCATCGCCGCCTGCCCCATGTAATTGAGCAGCAGCGCGGGCAATACGAAATAGATCCATGAGACCTTGATCGGGTTGCGGCCGAAGTGGCCCATGTCGGCGTAGAGCGCCTCGGCTCCAGTGACGGCGAGAACCACCGAGCCCATGGCGACAAAGGCGCGAACCGGGTCAGCGGCGAAAAAGTGAAAGGCACTGATCGGATTGATCGTTGCCAGAACGACCGATGGATAATCGACGATGTGCATCACCCCGAGCACCGCCAGGGTGACGAAATAGAGGATCATCACCGGGCCGAACATCAGCCCGACGCGGGCAGTGCCGCGCGACTGAATCCAGAACAAGCCAACCAAAATCCCGATCGAGACCGGGATGACGAACGGCTGGAAACTCGCCTGGACAGTGGTCAGGCCCTCGACCGCCGACAGCACCGAGATCGCCGGGGTGATCATCGAATCGCCGTAGAACAGGGCGCAGGCGAATACGCCGAGCAAGACAATGCCGCCGGTCCAGCGCTTCTTGCCGTCACTCGTGGTGCGATTGATCAGCGCCAGCAGGGCCAGGCTGCCTCCCTCCCCCTTATTGTCGGCACGCATGATGATTGAGACATATTTCAGAGTGACGATGATCATCATCGACCAGAAAATCAGGCTGAGGACGCCGAAGACGTGGAGCAGGTCGGGCGCGAGCAGATGCCGCCCCGAGAATGTCTCGCGGAACGCATAGATCGGCGACGTGCCGATATCGCCGAAGACGATGCCGACCGCGCCCGCTGCCAGCTTCCACAGCGGACCCTTGGCGTGGCCATGCGATGCGTCGGGCGGCGCGTCGGCCTCGACGCCTCCAGTCGCGGTAATATTCATTGCAGAGAGGTTGAACCTCGCCTTTCAACAGAACAAGGGGCGCCCGCGAATGCGCACCGGCACCGACCGGGTTGCTTGTTCCCGAGCGGTGCGCGGCATTAGCACCGGGAATTGGGGGCTGCAATCTTGCCGACGGCCCGTCTATAGCCCGCCGGGAAAACCCTGACAGAATGGATGAGCGATGCGAATTGGCGTGCCCAAGGAGATCAAGAACCACGAATATCGGGTCGGGCTGACGCCCGCCTCCGTCGCCGAGCTGGTCGCCGCCGGGCACGAACTGCTGGTCGAGACCCACGCCGGCTCCGGCATCGACTGCCCCGATGCCGCCTTCAAGAAAGCCGGCGCGACGATCCTCCCCGATGCCCCGGCCGTGTTCAAAGAGTCGGACATGATCGTCAAGGTCAAGGAGCCGCAGCCGCAGGAGATTGCGCTGCTCGAGCCGCGGCACATCCTGTTCACCTATCTCCACCTCGCTGCCGACAAGGAGCAAGCGCTGGGGCTGATGCAATCGGGCGCGACTTGCATCGCCTACGAAACAGTCACCAGCCCGTCGGGGGCGCTGCCGCTGTTGAAGCCGATGAGCGAGGTCGCCGGCCGAATGTCGGTCCAGGTCGGCGCCCATTATCTCGAAAAGGAGCAAGGCGGCCGCGGCGTCCTGCTCGGCGGAGTTCCCGGCGTTGCCCCGGCGACGGTCGCCATCCTTGGCGGCGGCGTCGCCGGCGTCAACGCGGCGCAAATGGCGGTCGGAATGCGCGCCGACGTGACGATCTACGACATCAACAACGATCGCCTGGCCGAGCTCGACATGTTCTTCTCAAGCCAGATCAAGACCGCTTTCGCATCGCGCAGCGCGATCGCCAATGCGGTCGAAAAAGCCGAGCTGGTGATCGGCGCGGTGCTGGTTCCGGGCGCCGCCGCGCCCAAGCTGGTGACCCGCGAAATGCTCAAGACGATGAAGCGCGGCTCGGTTCTGGTCGACATCGCTATCGACCAGGGCGGTTGCTTCGAAACCAGCCACCCGACGACCCACGACGATCCGGTTTACGTGATCGACGGCGTCATTCATTATTGCGTCGCCAACATGCCCGGCGCGGTGTCGCGGACAAGTGCGTTCGCGCTCAACAATGCAACCCTGCCGTTCGCGCTCAAGATTGCCAAACTCGGCGCGGAACAGGCGATGAAGGCGGATCCTCACCTGGCCAACGGGCTCAATGTGTCTGGAGGCAAGATCCGGCACGAGGCGGTCGCCGAAGCGCTCGAGCTGGCGTTCGAGGCCGCCTAGCCGCGCGGACCGAGAGCAGCGATGGCGTCCTCGACCAGTGGCCGCCAGCTGGCGTCGGCGGGCGCTTGCGCCAGGGTTTGCTGCCACATTCTGACGGCACCGGCGCGGTCACCCGATCGTGCCATGGCCAAGCCCAGGAAGAAGGCCGCCGCCGGATGTCCGGGCGCGACTTGCGCCGCCTTGCGGTAGGCGAAATCGGCGGCGGGAGTAAGAACTCCCGCATGATCGACGAGCGCGTTGCCGAGCCCGATCCACAGCTGCGGATCGCCCGGATGTTCGCGCACCGCCGAGCGCAAGATCCCCGCGGCATCGGCGGTATTGCCCCGGCGTGCCATCGACTCCGAAAGCAAAAGCCAATGCTCCGAGCCGCTGAAGTCGCCAAAAAATGCATGACGAGCGGCGGTCATCGGAAGGGCGTCGTTTGAAGCGTATGCGGCTCGCGGCGAACCATGCAATCCGGGCCGGCCTTGGAGAGCGTATCCCGATGCGCCAATCAGCAGCGCCGCCGCCGCGAGCTTGAACATCGGCCCGCGCACGCCGAGCAGCCAGAACGCTGCCAGACCGAGCACCATCAGCACGGCCAGGGTCAGCCAGCCGCTCATCTGCGCTTCGCCCGGATTCGCTTGCGCGCCAGCAACAGGCCAAGCAGCAAAAGCACGATCGGCGCGCCCCACAGCGGCCAGCCGATCGCTTGGGTCGGCGGACGATAGCTGATCCAATTTCCGTAGCGCTCGATCAGCCAGGCGCGGATTGCGGCGGGACTCTCGCCGGCGGCGATTCGAGTGCGCACCAGGTGGCGCATGTCGCCGGCCAGCTCGGCGTCGGAATCGGCGATCGACTGGCCTTGGCAGACCAAGCAGCGCAGTTCCTCCATCAACTCTTCGGCCCTGGCTTCCTGGCGCGGGTCGGGCAGCTGGCGGTTGGCCCACTGCGCCGGTGGCAGCGAGGAATCGGCGAGCGCGGGCCGCGCCGCAAGAAGAGCGAGCAGGAAGAGAATCAACCTCACTTCGCTCTCTCCAATTGCGCGAGGATGGTCGGCACGTCCCTGGGCTCGATCGGGCCGACATGCTGGTAGCGGATGATGCCGCGGGCATCGACGACGAAACTTTCCGGCACGCCGGCCGAGCCCAAAGCGAGCTGGACCCGGCTCGCGTCATCCACGCCGATGCGTTCGAACGGATTGCCGTGGGCAGCGACGAAGGCAGCGAGATCCTCGGGCCGGTCGCGAATCGCGATTCCGTCGATAACGATTCCGCGGCGTCGAAGCTGCTGAAGAATCGGTGCTTCGGCGACGCAGGGCACGCACCAGCTGGCGAACATATTGACTAGTCTGACGCGCCCCTTGAGTTCGGTCGAGGTAAGCCCGGGCGTTCCCGGAAGTGCAGCCGGCAGCGCGAACGCCGGCACCGGCTTGCCGGCGAGCCGCGACTTGATGGTCGTGTCCTCCGGATGGGCAAGGCGCCAGACCAACGCAATGATCAGCAGCGCGAGCAGCACCACCGGCGTCAGGCGCAGCCAGCGGCTCATGCGTAGCGCTCGCGGCGCCACGAGCGTCCGGCGCCCGACGGACGCTCCTTGCGCCAGGCACGCCACGCCCGGCCGACGAGCGCGAGGAGCCCGCCAAACGCAATCAGCACGCCGCCGAGCCAGATCAAAGTCACGAACGGCTTCCACCACAGCCTCAGCTGCCAGCGGCCTTGCTGGTCCGGCTTGCCGACCACGGTGTAGAGCTGGCCGCCGAGCATGGTGGCGATGGCGGCTTCATTGGTCTCTGTCGGCGGGTCGGTGAAATAGCGGGTCTGAGGCTTGAGGATGAGCACGCCCTCGCCTCGCGACGCGCGCAGCTCGGCCTCGATCGCGGTCCAATTGGGACCGACGGCAGGGGCGAGACCCTGCAATCGCACCAGCCACGGGCCGACGGCGAGCGTTTCGCCGGGGCGGACGGCAGCAAGCTTTTCCTGCGAAAAGGCGCTGTCGGACGCCATGCCGGCAATGGCCACGGCGACTCCGAAATGAGCAAGCGCCATGCCCCAGGTCGACAGCGGCGTGCGGAGCGGATTGCGGCCCATCAACGGCAGCCAGCTGGCGACGGCGAGGCCGGCTGCGACGGTCAGACCCAGCCTCGGCAGGAAGCCAATTTGCGGGGCGGCGAACAGGCTGATGGCCAGCGCGGTGGCGGCGAATAGCGCCGGGATTGTGAGTTTCTTCAACACCGGCCGGCTTTCGCGCCGCCAGCTGAGCAGCGGGCCGACCGCGACCAAGGCGGCGAGCAGCAGTGCCAACGGGCCCGCGACCGCGTTGAAGTAAGGGGGCCCGACCGACAGTTTCTCGCCGCTCAGCGCTTCGACGAACAACGGGTAGAGCGTGCCGAAGAAGACGATGCCGAGAATGACGGTGAGCAGCAGATTATTGGCGACCAGCGCGCTTTCGCGGCTGACCAGCTCGAACGGCGCGCCTTCCTTGAGCTTGCCGGCGCGCAGCGCGAACAAGGCGAAGGCGGCGCCGACATAGATGCCGAGCAAGGCCAGCAGGAAGGTGCCGCGCGACGGGTCGATGGCGAAGCTGTGGACCGAGGTCAGAATCCCCGAGCGAACGAGGAACGTGCCGACCATCGACATGGAAAAAGCGATCATCGCCAGCATCATCGTCCACGCGCGCAACGCACCACGGGCGGCGAGCACGTTGACCGAATGGAGCAAGGCGGTCGCCGCCAGCCACGGCATCAGCGAAGCGTTCTCGACCGGGTCCCAGAACCACCAGCCGCCCCAGCCCAGTTCGTAATAGGCCCAATAGCTGCCGGCGGTGATGCCGAGCGTCAGCAACACCCAGGCGCCGAGCACCCACGGCCGCATTGCTCGCCCGATGGCGCGATCGACGTCGCTGGTCAGCAGCGCGCCGACGGCGAGGCTGAAGGCGACCGACAGGCCGACATATCCGAGGTAAAGCGTCGGCGGGTGGAAGGCGAGGCCGGGGTCCTGGAGCAGGGGATTAAGGCCCCTGCCCTCGAGCGGCGCCGGGTCGAGCCGGGCGAACGGGTTCGAAGCGATCAGCAGGAATGCGTAGAAACCGAGCGCCAGCGCGCCCTGGGCGCCAAGCGCGGCCACCTGGGTCGGTTGGCTCAAACGCCGTGAACCGAGCGCCAGCAGCGCCCCGGCGATCGCCAGGACCGTCACCCACAACAGCATCGAGCCTTCGTGGTTTCCCCACGCGCCGGCGATCTTGTAGATGAACGGCTTGGCGCTGTGGCTATTCTCGGCGACGAGCGCGACGGACAAATCGGTCCGTGCGAAAACCAAGACCAGCATCGCGAATGCGGCGAGGGTCAGAACCCCTTGAACAATCGCAACGGTGCGAATGGCGCTTCGCGCCTCGAACCAGTCGCGCAGGTCGCCGACGGTCAGCAGCAACTGCAGCAGCGACAGCGCCGCCGCCAGCCACAACGCCGCGAGGCCAGTCTCGGCGATCATTGGGTGAGAGTCTTGCCGGCCTTATGCTCGGCTTCCTGGTTGCCGAGCTGCGGCGGCATGTAGCGTTCGTCGTGCTTGGCGAGGATGGTGTCGGCGATGAAGGTGCTTTGGCGCATCCGCCCTTCGGCGACGACCCCGCTGCCTTCGCGGAACAGGTCGGGGACTATGCCGCGATAGATGACCGGAGTCCGCGCTTCGCCGTCGGTGACTTGGAATCGGATCGTTACTCCGTCCGTGGCGCGCCTGATCGACCCCTTCTCGACCATTCCGCCAAGCCGCATCGCCTTGCCGTCGGCAGCGCGCCCGGCGGCGATCTCGGCCGGCGTGTAGAAATAAGCGGCGCGGTCCTTCAGGCCCCACATCGCCAGCAAAACCGCGGTCACAACGGCAACCATTGCGGCGACGACCAGCACCAGCCGCTGGTTCTTCGGCTTCATGGGCGCTTGAGCTTGTCGGCGGCGGCCTCGGCGCGTCGCATGGTTGCATAGGCCCACAGGACAAGCGCTGCAGTGGCGGCGATCGCGACCGCGTAAGCGGCGATGACGAACGGCCACGGGTTCATTGCCCTGCCGCCCGGCGCATTCGCGCCTCGACCTTGGCTTCGGCGAGCCCGGCGCGCATCCGCATCAGCACCGCGGCAGCAAAGATGCCAGTGAAACCGACCATGGTCAGCGGCAGCGGCCACAGGATCGAACTATCGATGCTCGACCCGCCAAGGCCGATGCTCTGGCCCTGGTGGAGCGTACGCCACCACAACACCGAATAATGAATGATCGGCAGGTTGATCGCGCCGACCAGCCCGAAGATTGCCGCAAGCCGCCCTTCGCCGCCGCGCTCGCGCTCGGCGGAGGCCAGCGCGATGTAGCCGAGATAGAGGAAGAACAGGATAAGCATCGAGGTCAGCCGCCCGTCCCATTCCCACCATGTGCCCCAGGTCGGCCGGCCCCAGATCGACCCGGTGATGAGGCAGATCGCGGCGAAGGTCGCGCCCGCCGGGGCGGTCGCTCGCCCGGCGACCGCGGCCAATGGATGCCGCCAGACCAGCTGACTGACCGAAGCGGCGGCGATCCCTGCCCACCCGGCCATGCCGAGCCAGGCGGCGGGCACATGGATGTAAAGGATCCGCACCGTCTCGCCCTGCAGATAGTCGGGCGGGGTCAGGGTGAGGCCGGCAACGATGCCGACCATTGCGAAAAGCAGGCCGATCGACAGCAGCCACGCGCTGGCTGGCCTCGCGAATTTCAGGAACCGTGCCGGGTTAGCCAGGAAATGCATGGCGGCGGGCGGCGTCAGCCTCGCCCAATCAGCCGCTGCGCCATGGCGTCGGCGACCGCGGCCGGGTCGGAGCGTGACGACTCGCTCTCCGCCCAGATGTGCTCGAGCCGGGTCGGGATGCCCTCGACGCGCGTGCGGACCAGGCTTTCATCGCCGTCGTCGAGATATTCGGTGCAGACGTTGATGATGCCGCCGGCATTGATGACGTAGTCAGGCGCGTAGAGAATGCCGCGGGCGTGGAGCCGCGCGCCGTCCTCGGGCGTGTCGAGCTGGTTGTTGGCGCCGCCGGCGACAATCGCCACCTGCAATGCGGCGATCGTCGTTTCGTCGAGAATCCCGCCCAGCGCATTGGGGCTGAGCACGTCGGCCTCGAGCCCGAGTATGTCATCGGTTGTGACCACCTTGCCGCCGGTGGCGTCGGCGAGCTTCTTGGCCTTGGCCGGATCGATGTCGGCGATCGACAGCGTCGCACCCTCGGCCGCCGCGTGGAGCGCGACTCCGGTGGCGACGCTGCCGGCGCCCTGGAGCGCGATGTGAAGCCCGGCGACGCTGTCCTTGCCGAGCTTGTGGCGGACCGCTGCTTTGAGGCCGAGGAAGACCCCGAGCGAAGTGTGCGGGCCGGGATCGCCGCCAACTTCCCCGCCTTCCGCCGGGAGCCCGGCGACATATTTGGTCTGGCGGCTGATCTCGATCATGTCCTTGACGGTCATGCCGACATCTTCGGCGGTCACATAGCAGCCGCAAATCCCGTTGATCGCGCGGCCGAACGCGGCCAGCATCTCAGGCGACTTGGTGCCTGCTTCGTCGGCCAGGATAACCGATTTGCCGCCGCCCAGCGGCAGCCCGGCCATGGCATTCTTGTAGCTCATGCCGCGCGACAGCCGGAGCGCATCGGTGATCGCATCCTCGTCCTCGGCATAATGCCAGAAGCGCGCTCCGCCCGCCGCCGGGCCAAGGTGGGTCGAATGGATGGCGATGATCGCCCGCAGCCCGGACGCCCGGTCATCGACAAAATGCAGGATTTCGTGCGCGTCATAATCGGGGAAGCGCCAGGGGGTAGACATAAAGAGGTGAGTTCCAACCTTCAGATGAGCAGCCAGAAATGGCGAAAAATGGGGCGATCGACGGGGCTTGAACCCGCGACCCTCGGTACCACAAACCGATGCTCTAACCAGCTGAGCTACGATCGCCACGGCGCGCCTTGTGCTGTTCCCCAAGCCGCGCGCGGTCCTTAAGATGGGGGGTCAGCGAAGGCAAGCGAGGGCCAATGAACACGACGATCGAGAAGTTCGGCTATCCGGCGACGTTGGTTCGCGAATTCGAGCATTGGTTCGTGCTGGTGCGCCCGGCGCAGGTGACGCTGGGCTCGCTGGTGCTCGCCGCCAAGAGCCTGGCGACAGCATTCGGCGACTTACCCGCGCAAGCCTTTGCCGAGCAGGGCGAGGTCATTGCCGCGATCGAGGACGGCCTCAAGGCTTTCTGCGGCTATGAGCGGATCAATTATCTGATGCTGATGATGGTCGACCCGCATGTGCATTGCCACGTTGTCCCGCGCTATTCGGGGCTGCGTCAGTGGGACGGGGTCGCATTTGCCGATCGTGGCTGGCCCGGGGCACCCGACTTGAAATCGGCCATCGACTTGTCGCCGGGCCAAATCAATGACTTGCGTGACGCGCTTGCAAGGCTGATTTAGCGTCCGGCGAATCACCTGGGGGGGGAGATTACAGTGTCGGCGAATGGGCGTTCCACGAAAGGATCCGCGGCCAGTCCATCGTTCCACGATGCGCTGATCGCGGCGGGCATCGAGCCTCGCTTGATCCCGCTTCTCGACGCCATTCCGTCCAGGGAGATCGAAGTCGATCCGCGCCGGCCTTTCCGAGCGCCGGGGATAGCGCGCGACGAGGTCATCTTCGTCCGCTCGGGCATCCTATGCAAATATAAGAACGACGGCAGCGGCCGCCGCCAGATCGTCGCGCTGCGCTTTCAGGGCGACGGCATTTTGCCCCACGGCGGCGTTGCCGATTATGGAATTCAAGCCATCGTTCGAAGCGAGATTTTGGTCGCGAAGGCCGAGGATTTCGATCGCGTCGTCTATCAGAGCCCGGAACTGTGTCGTTTTTTCTGGCGCCTGATCCAGCGCAACGAGCTGATCAGTTACGAATGGCTGGTCAATTGCGTGCGGCGGGATTCGACCGCGCGCGTCGCGCATCTGCTGTGCGAAACGGCGACTCGGACTGGCATCAAGAGCGAGGACGGGCGAATGACCAACCCGTTCACGCAGCAGCAGATTGCCGACATTACCGGCCAGACATCGGTCAACGTCAACCGCGTGTTTGCCGACCTGCAGCGCCAGGGGTTGATCCACCGCAAGGGGCGCGAGATCGAGTTCCGCGACTGGGCCGAAATGCGTCGGCTGGCGAGCTTCCAGCCCTCCTATCTGAGGTAGATTGCGAGTTCCTCGCGGCGCCGGGTGGGCTGTCATCAATGTGTCATGGACGCGTCATTCGCGCGTAGCTTTTCGCTCCTAAATCGCGAGTCGTCGGACGGCGTTGTGCTGCCCATCAGGGGACTCAGATGAAACAGAAATTCACTTACGCGGCGATGCTGCTGGCGGCGGTTTCGCTGCCGAGCGCAGCCGACGCCCGAAGCCAGATGCGCGCCGTCGGCTCATCCACCGTCTATCCGTTTGCAAAGGCGGTTGCCGAACGAGTCGCCCGAGCCAATCCGAGGCTCGGAACGCCGATCATCGAATCGACTGGCACCGGTGCCGGGATGAAGCTGTTTTGCGCCGGCGTCGGCGAGCGCTTCCCGGACGTCGAAAACGCCTCGCGCCGGATGAAAGCGTCAGAAGCCAAACTGTGCGCCGCCAACGGCGTCATAAAAGTCACCGAGATCCAGGTCGGCTTGGACGGCGTCGCTTTCGCCACGTCGAAGCGGACCCCGATCGCCGGCTTGACCCAGCGCGATATTTATCTGGCGATTGCCAAGACGCCGTTCGGCAGACCCAATCGGGCAAAGACCTGGAAAGACGTCAACGGCAAGCTGCCGGCACTTCCGATCCGGGTCTATGGACCGCCAACGACCAGCGGCACCCGCGACGCGCTGGGCGAGCTGATCATGACTCCGCCGTGCGATTCCAACCCTGGCATGGCGGCGATGAAGAAGTCCGATGAAGCCAAGTATAAAGCGATCTGCACCGCGGTGCGGAGCGACGGCGCGTACATCGAAGCGGGCGAGAACGACAATCTGATCGTCCAAAAGCTCGAGGGCAATCCCGGCACCGTCGGCGTGTTCGGCTACTCCTACCTCGAGGAGAACGCCGACAAGCTGAAAGGCATTCCGGTCAACGGCGTGGTGCCGACCTACCAGTCGATCAGCAGCTTCAAATATCCCGGCGCGCGGCCACTCTATGTGTACGTTAAGAATGCCCACGTCGGCGCCATTCCGGCGGTGCGGGCCTTCATCGCCGAGTTCACCAAGGAAAGCACGTTCGGGCCGAACGGATACCTGCTCCGCTCGGGGATGGTCGCTGCTCCCGGCAACATCCGGGCGCGCAGCCAGGCTGCCGCACGGACCTTGTCGCCACTCAACCTGGCCGGCCTCAAATAGAGCTAGCCGTCTACCAACCACGATGAATTGAGCGCCCGTCGATGTCCGACGGGCGCTCGGAGCCTCCATAGCGAGGCGGGGGAAAGGGAATTCCAATGATCCGCAAGACGTTTTTGGCTGCGCTCCTCGGCGGAAGCGCGCTCGTATTTTCAACCACTGCAATGGCCCAAGAGCCGGCCGCGGCCCAGCAAGAGCCGACCGAGCCCGATCAGTCCGACGCCACCGCCGATGCGGCGATTGCGGCGGCCGCTCCGGTCGATGACGCGGAAGCCAAGATCGAGCTTCTGCAAGCCCAGGTCGAAGCGCTTCAGGAAGCCCTGGAAGGCGTCAAGACTCAAATAGCCAAGACCACGCCGACCTGGAAGGGCGGGCCGCAATTTGACGACAAAGACGCTGGCTTCAGTTTCAAGCCCAAGGGGTTCATGCAATTCGACGCCGGCTATGTCGGCTTTCCGAATGGCGAGCGTCGCGGCACGCTGGGCGGGTTGAACTTCGCCAACCTCGGCTGGAACACCCGCGCCCGCCGCATCGTCTTCGGCGCCGAAGGCACCCTGCCGGGCGGCTTCGGCTATAAAGCGGAGTTCAACTTCGCCCAAGGCACGGTCGACTATGAGGACATCATCCTCACCTACGATTTCAAGAAAAGCCCGCTTCAGGTCAGCATCGGCAACTTCTATCCCTACTCAAGCCTAGAAACGATGACGAGCTCGCGCTTGGGCAGCATGCTTGAGCGTGCTTCATTCACCGATGCGTTCAATTACAACCGGCGCCTTGGCATCGGCGTCCAGCTATCGGACAAGAAGGCCGATAGTTACGTCCTCCAGGCTGGCCTGTTCAGCCAGCCGATCAACGACACCAACTTCACCCGCACTGGCTGGCAAGCGTCGCTGCGCGGTGTCTATTCGCCGATGCTGGGCAGCACTCGCCTCCACCTAGGCGCCAACTTCCAGCACCGCGAGAACAGCCGGGAATCACTGGCCCAACAGTATCGTTCGCGGCCGCTGACCCAAATCACCGACCAGCGCTTCGTCGATTCCGGCAACCTCGCCTCGAAAAGCGACAATGCCATCGGGTTGGAATTCGCCGCCATCCACAAAAGCCTTCACGTCGCCGCCGAAGCCCAGAAATTGTGGACCAAGGGCACCTTCACACCGGCGCAAATTACCGCCTTCAACCTCGTGTCCGATACCAACGACACCATTCCGTCGGGCGCCGTCGGGTTGAACGGCAACCCCAGCTTCACCGGCGGCTATTTCGAACTTGGCTATTTCCTGACCGGCGAGACCCGCGGCTACAAGGGTGGCAAGTGGGACCGGACCAAGGTGCTGAAGCCATTCCAGGATGGCGGATGGGGCGCGATCCAGGTCAACGGCCGCGTCGATTACGTTGACCTGTCCGACGATGTCGACGGCGGTTCGTCGTCGGTCGCGGCGCCATTCTACGTCAACGGAGGCAAGCAATTGGGCCTCCAGGCGAGCGTGATCTGGAACCCGATGGATTATCTCCGGTTCATGGCCCAGTTCGGCCATGTCGATGTCACCGGCGGGCCGCGCGCCGCGGCCCTCGACCCAACCTCCAGCAAGCCGGTCAACAAGCGCAAATACGGCGTCGATACCGCAGCCATCCGAGCTCAGCTCGAATTCTAGCCTTTCGGTCCGACTCTCCTTGGGAAAGGATCCCCCTCGTCCCACCGGGCGAGGGGGTCATTTCCCTGCGTCAATTGGATGGCCCTCATTGCCCGATACGCTACAGACACAAACCATGGCACAGGCCGGCACCCAATCGTTTCTCGACGCGCTTGACGAACCCGCGATGGTTATCGACCGCGGCGTCGTCCATTATGCGAATGCCGCGGCGCATGCGCTTCTCGGGCCAGGCATCGAGGGCAAGGACATTCGTCTGGCGATCCGCCATCCCGAGGCGCTCGAACATATCCTGCCGGGCGCGGCCGGCGATGTTGAAATCACCGGCATTGGCCAGTTCGGGCGGCCGTGGACGCTGTCGATCCGCCAGATCGACGGCAAAATGCTGCTGGTCAGGCTGATCGACCGATCGGCGGCAATTGCGGCGGAAAAAATGCGGGTCGATTTCGTCGCCAACGCCAGCCACGAACTGCGGACGCCTTTGTCGACCATTCTTGGTTATTCGGAATCGCTCGCCGACGAGGCCGACATCGACGCCGAACATCGCGCGAAATTCGGCGCGATCATTCGCGGCGAAGCCAAGCGCATGTTGCGGATCATCGAGGATTTGATGAGCCTGTCGCGGATCGAGGCGGTCCGGTTTGTCACGCCCGGCAACCGGGTTTCGGTCGCCGAAGTCGCCGCGAGCGCGGTCGAGAACGCATGCCGGGGAGCGCAGCAATGCAGTATCCGGCTCGACGTCGAGCAAGATCTGCCGGCCATCCTCGGCGACCGCGCTCAGTTGCAGCAGTTGGTCGACAATCTGCTGAGCAACGCGATCCGCTACGGCTGCGAGCAAAGCGAATGCATCATCCGCGTGTCGGCAATCCGCGATGGCGGCTGGATCCGCCTGTCGGTCGCCGACAACGGCCCGGGAATTGCTCGCGAGCACCTACGCCGGGTGACAGAGCGCTTTTACCGAATCGACGCCGCCCGCAGCCGCGAGTCGGGCGGAACCGGCCTCGGGCTGGCGATCGTCAAGCACATCGTCGAGCGCCATAAAGGGACGCTCGATATCCTGAGCACGGTCGGCCAAGGTACGGAAGTTGTAGCCCGACTGCCGGCGGCCTCGGAGACGCCCCCTCTGTCATAACGCTGTCACATGTCTGTCATACAGCCGTCAGATGCCGGGGCTAAGGCGACTGCCAATAGCACCCTTCGCCAAGGACTCACCGATGACAAAATATTTCGCGCTCTTGGCCGCTACTGGATTGCTTGCCGCTTGCGGCAGCAATGGTTCGCAGGGCGGTTCGAGCCAGCAGATCAAGATCGTCGGCTCGTCGACCGTCTACCCGTTTACCAAGGCGGTTGCCGAAGGTTTCCAGCGCGCCACCGCAGGATCCAGCGTGATCGTCGAATCGACCGGCACCGGGGCAGGAATCAAGCTGTTCTGCGGCGGCGTGGGAGGAACCTTCCCCGACATCGTCGATGCATCGCGGCCGATGAAAAAGAGCGAGTATGACGCCTGCGCCAAGGCGGGGGCCAAGAGCATTATCGAAGTGCCGATCGGGATCGACGGGTTAACCCTGATCGAGGCGACTAGCTCCGCTCCGATGAACTTGACCCAGGCCGACATCTACAAGGCGCTGGCCGCCAATCCGTTCGGCAAGGGACCCAACACGGCCAAGACTTGGCACGATGTCAATCCGGCGCTTCCGGCAACCAAGATCCGGGTGCTTGGCCCGCCACCGACATCGGGCACGCGCGACAGCCTCGCCGACCTTTATCTGACCAAGGGCTGCGAAAGCGATCCGGCGATGAAGGAATTGAAGACGACGGATGAGGCCAAGCATAAGGACATCTGCACCAAGGTCCGCGAGGACGGCGCGTTCGTCGAAGCCGGCGAGAATGACAATCTGCTCGTCCAGAAGGTCGCTGCCGACCCGGGTACGCTGGGCGTACTGGGCTTCTCCTACCTCGAGGAGAATGCCGACAAGGTCCGCGCCGTGCAGATCGCCGGTGTCGCGCCGACCGAAGCGACGATCGGCGACCTGTCCTATCCCGGCGCGCGCAAGCTCTACATCTACGTCAAGGGCGAGCATTTGGTCGCCAAGCCGAGGATCAAGGATCTGGTCGCAGCCTACGCCAAGGCGTGGGGCAAGGGCGGATCGCTCGAGCGGCTGGGGCTAGTCCCCTTCGGCGGCGCCGATGCCAGCGCCGCGGCGGCGCAAGCGACGACGCTGACGCCGCTCGATCCGGCAACGCTGAAGTAAGCGAAGGGCGGGGGCGCCATGTCTTTGACCATTGCGCTCGCCGCGGTGCTGGCCATCGCCGCGATCGCCGGCTGGCTCGGCTTTGCCCGGGCCAGCCGCCTGCGCGGCACGACCAGGCTGCACTCGCTGCCCGTCTATCACGCGGCCTATGCGGCAATGTGGGCAGCCCTGCCCGCCTTGCTGTTCCTCGCCCTGTGGTCGCCGGTGCAGTCGCGTTTCGTCGACCAGTCGGTGCTGGCAAGCCCCGAAGGTCGCGTGTTGCCGACGTTCGAAATGCAGCGCCAGTCGATCCTTTCCGAAGCGCGAGAGATCGCCAGCGGCCAGCGCGACGCCGGCTTCAACCCCGAATCGACAACGCTCGTGCCGCGCTTCGCCGAGGCCGAGAATCGCTTCGCGACCATCGGCGGCGGCATCGCCATCCTATTTGCGCTCGCCGGCGCCGTGTTTTCCCTGCGACGCAGCGCGCCCGGGTTCCGCGCCCGCACCGGGGTCGAAAGATGGGTGATGGCGCTGCTCGTTGCCGCCTCGCTGATCGCCACCCTGACGACGCTGGGAATCCTGCTGTCGCTGATGTTCGAGAGCCTGCGCTTCTTCAAATTGGTGCCAGTGACCGAATTCGTCTTCGGCACCCAGTGGAGCCCACAAATGGCGTTGCGCGCGGACCAGGCCGGGTCGTCGGGCGCGTTCGGGTCGATCCCTTTGTTTTGGGGAACGGTGTTCATCGGCGCGATCATCGCCATGATCGTCGCGATTCCGCTGGGCCTGATGAGCGCTATCTACCTCACGCAATACGCTCACCCGCGGGTGCGCTCCTGGATGAAGCCGATCCTCGAAATCCTCGCCGGTATCCCGACCGTGGTCTACGGATATTTCGCGGCGCTGACGGTCGCCCCGCACGTCCGCGACTTCGGAATCGCGATCGGCGTTTCGTCGGCAAGCAGCGAAAGCGCGCTCGCCGCCGGGCTGGTGATGGGCATCATGATCATTCCGTTCATCAGCTCGATGGCCGACGATTCGATCGCCGCAGTGCCGCAGGCGATGCGCGACGGATCGTTGGCGATGGGCGCGACCAAGTCGGAGACGATCCGGAAGGTTGTGTTGCCGGCCGCCTTGCCTGGGGTCGTCGGCGGCGTCCTGCTGGCCGTCAGCCGGGCGATCGGCGAGACGATGATCGTCGTCATGGCCGCCGGGCTTGCCGCGAACATGACCGCCAATCCCTTCGCTAGCGTAACCACGGTCACCACCCAGATCGTCCAATTGCTTACCGGAGACCAGGAATTCGACAGCGCCAAGACGCTTGCCGCCTTCGCGCTTGGCCTTGCGCTGTTCCTGATTACGCTGGTCCTCAACCTCATCGCGCTGACCGTCGTGCGCCGTTACCGAGAGGCTTATGAGTAGCGTGGCCCACCCCCAACGAACTGGCGCCTCCAACGATGCTCGGTTGCGCAAGCGCTATGCGGCCGAGCGGCGGTTCCATTTCGCCGGACTGTTCGCGGTCGGCCTGTCGGCGCTGTTCCTCGTATTTCTGCTGTCCAACATGGCGTGGAAGGGACTCGGCGGCTTTACTCACTACGAGGCCGCAATGCCGATCGACTTTGCGCGATCCGACCTGATGCTCGACCCGGCGACACTGAAGGGCCCCGATGCCAGCGAAGTGGTGGCCGGGGCCGACGTCGAAGGGCTCTTGTCAAAATCCGCCGGCGCGGCCTTCGGTCCGGACGCTGCGGAAATGTTCGGCGCCGCTGCCCAGCGCTCGGTTGGCCGGCAGCTGATCCGCGATCCAGGACTCCTTGGCCGCCGCGCGAAACTGTGGCTTCCGGTCGGCAGCAAGGTCGATGTCGCGGCCAAACAAGGCGGCGATGGCGCCATCCAGCAACTTGTTCATCAGCTTCGGGCCAAGAATGCCCTCCGCCGCACCGTCAACATCGACTTCCTTACCGAATCCGACGCGACCGACCCGTCCGCGGTCGGGATCTGGGGGGCCCTCAAGGGCACCTTCCTGACGATCATGGTGACGATGCTGCTGGCGTTTCCGATCGGAGTGCTGTCCGCCGTCTATCTCGAGGAATTCGCGCGCCGCAATCGCTGGACCGACGCGATCGAAGTATCGATTAACAATCTCGCTGCAGTGCCGTCGATCATCTTTGGGTTGCTTGGGCTGGCCGTGTTCCTCAACTTCATGGACTTGCCGCGATCAGCGCCGCTGGTTGGCGGACTGACCCTGGCGCTGATGACCATGCCGGTGATCGTCATCGCCGGGCGAAACGCGATCACCTCGGTGCCGCCGTCGATCCGCGATGCGGCGCTCGGGGTTGGGGCGTCCAAGATGCAGGTCGTGTTCCATCATGTGCTCCCCCTCGCCCTTCCCGGCATCCTGACCGGTACCATCATTGGTATGGCCCGGGCGCTGGGTGAAACCGCGCCGCTGCTGATGATCGGCATGCGGGCGTTCATAGCCGCGCCGCCAAGCGGGCTGACCAACCCGGCGACGGTCCTGCCGGTGCAAATCTTCCTGTGGTCGGACGAGGTCGATCGGGGCTTTGTCGAGAAGACCAGTGCGGCAATCATCGTCCTGTTGCTGTTCATGCTGTTGATGAACGGCCTCGCCATCTATCTCCGCAACCGCTTCGAGCAACGCTGGTGACCCTCATGAAAGAAAAAATGCCCCTCAACGCGACGACGCCGATGCCGATGCCGTCGGCGGCGATCGCGGCCGAAGCGACGCGCGCCGGTCCGTCGACCACGGAGGCCAATGATTTGCCCCCGGAACCTCAAGTCGCGCTTCCCGACGAAGGGCCAGCGCCGACACCCGAGCCAGAACCGGGGCGGACGCCGAAGATGCGCGCTCAAGGCGTCAGTGTTTTCTATGGCGACAAGCAAGCACTCAAAGACGTCTCGATCGATATCCACGAGGACCGCGTCACCGCCTTCATCGGCCCGTCGGGCTGCGGCAAGTCAACGTTCCTGCGAACGCTCAACCGGATGAACGACACGATTCCGTCCGCCAAGGTGACCGGGCACATCGAGCTCGACGGCGAAGACATCAACAGCGCCGACATGGATGTCGTCCAGCTGCGCGCCCGCGTTGGCATGGTCTTCCAGAAGCCCAACCCCTTTCCCAAGTCGATCTTCGAGAATGTCGCTTATGGCCCCCGCATCCACGGGCTTGGCAATTCCAAAGCCGAACTCGAGCAGATCGTCGAAAAATCGCTGAAGCGCGCGGGACTATGGGAAGAGGTCAAGGACCGCCTCGGCGAAAGCGGCATCTCCTTGTCCGGCGGCCAGCAACAGCGCCTGTGCATCGCCCGCGCCATCGCCGTCGATCCCGAAGTGATCCTGATGGACGAGCCGTGCTCGGCGCTCGACCCGATCGCGACCGCCAAGATCGAGGAACTGATCCACGAGCTGCGCGGTCGTTATGCGATCGCCATTGTCACACATAACATGCAGCAGGCTGCGCGGGTGTCGCAGCGCACCGCTTTCTTCCATCTTGGCGAGATGATCGAATCGGGCAAAACCAGCGAGATTTTCACCAATCCTACGCAGAAGCGCACCCAGGATTACATCACCGGCCGCTACGGCTGATCGGAGCGAAAGCGATGCAACAGACCAGCGGACATACGCTCAAAGCGTTCGACGAAGATATCGACCGGCTGCGCGCGCTGATTAGCCAGATGGGCGGATTGGCCGAGCACGCGATCGGCGAGGCGATGCGATGCCTTGTCCAACGCGACACCGAAGGCGCGCTTCGGGTTGTCGAGAATGACAAGAAACTCGATGCGCTCGAGGTCGAGACCGAGCGGCGGGCGGTGCAGCTGATCGCGCTCCGCGCGCCGATGGCCGGCGACCTTCGCGATGTCGTTGCCGCGCTCAAGATTTCCGGAGTCGTCGAGCGGATCGGCGATTATGCCAAGAACATCGCCAAGCGCGTCCCGCTGATCGAGAGTGCCAACAAGATCGAACCGATGTCATTGCTGCCGGAGATGGCGCGGATCGCGACTAGCATGGTCCATGACGTGCTCGATGCCTTTGTCCAGCGCGACGCCGATGTCGCGGTCCAGGTATGCGAGCGCGATGCCGCGGTTGACGATTTCTATGACTCGATCTTCCGCGCGCTGCTCACCCACATGATGGAAAACCCGCATAACATCAGCCATTCGACGCACCTGCTGTTCGTCGCCAAGAACCTCGAGCGGGTCGGCGATCACGCCACCAACATCGCCGAGATGGTCTATTATGCCGCCACCGGCCTGCACCTGACCGACCGCAACCGCTCCGAAGACGAAGTCCACTGACGGATGGGGAAGAATGGCACCAAGCGGCTGCTGCTGGTCGAGGATGATCGGGCGCTCGCCGAACTGGTCAAATACCATTTCGGGCGCGAGGGCTTCACCGTCACCAGCACCGCGGTCGGCGACGAAGCACTGATCCTGATCGACGAGGTCAAGCCCGACCTGGTGATCCTCGACTGGATGATCGAAGGGATCAGCGGAATCGAGGTCTGCCGCCGCCTGCGCCGCAGCCCGGCGACCGCCAACATGCCGATCATGATGCTGACCGCCCGCGGCGAAGAAGACGACCGCGTCCGAGGGCTCGAGACCGGTGCCGACGACTTCATTACCAAGCCGTTCAGCCCCAAGGAATTGATCGCCCGCGCCAACGCGCTGCTGCGCCGCTCGCGACCGCATTTGTCGGCGAAGAAATTGACCTATCACGGGATCGAGATGGACCTGGTCGCCCACCGGGTCCGCCGCGACGGTATGCCGGTCGCATTGGGCCCGACCGAATATCGGCTGTTGCGGCACCTCCTGGAAAATCCCCAGCGCGTTTTCTCGCGCCAGCAATTGCTCGAGGCGGTGTGGCCGCACAGCGAGGAGATCGAGCTCCGGACGGTCGATGTCCACGTCCGCCGCTTGCGCATCGCGCTCGCCAAGGGCGACGATTTCGACCTAATCCGGACCGTCCGCTCCGAGGGCTATTCGCTGGATGCCGACAGCGGCGCCTGACAGTTTACGGGACGCGGAATTCAGCGGAGCGTGGTGGGCGCGGCAAGGATTGAACTTGCGACCCCTGCGGTGTGAACACAGTGCTCTACCACTGAGCTACGCGCCCACGCTCTGGCCGAAACGGGGCGCTTAAAGGCGCCCTCGCCTGCTGTCTACACTAGCGAGAAGTTACTGGACCGCGTCCTTGAGGCCCTTGCCGGGACGGAACTTGGGTTGCGAACTAGCCTTGATCTGAATGGGCTCGCCGGTCCGCGGGTTGCGCCCCGTCGACGGCTTGCGGCGGGTGACGGAGAAATTGCCGAATCCCACCAGCCGAACTTCATCACCACGCTTAAGTGCCGAGGTAATGACTTCAAGTATTGTTTCGACCGCACGCACCGCATCGTTGCGGTTGAGGCCGGCGCGATCCGCGACATGGCCGATGAGTTCCTGCTTGTTCATAGGCTCGCTGCTCCTCGGACGCGCGGCGAGACTCGCGCGCGCCTGACCAATGTCTTTAAGGCAAGAGTCGGCGGCGGAGTCAAAGGCTAGTGGCGGACCGGTGTCCCGGATTCGGTCACCGGCGGATGCGTCGGCGGCTCGGCGGCATGCTCATCGGCCTCGGTCCACTCGATCGGCTGCATCGGCTCGGTGAGTGCCAGCGCCAGAACTTCGTCGACATGGCTGACCGGAATAATCTTTAGAACCTCTTTCAAAGACGCCGGGATTTCGGCCAGATCCTTTTCATTCTCGGCCGGGATCAACACCGTGGTGATGCCGCCGCGGAGCGCTGCGAGCAGTTTTTCCTTGAGACCGCCGATCGGCAGCACGCGGCCGCGAAGCGTGACTTCGCCGGTCATCGCGACGTCCCGGCGAACGGCAATGCCGGTCAGCGTCGAGATCATTGCCGTGACCATGCCGACGCCTGCCGACGGGCCGTCCTTGGGGACCGCACCCTCGGGCAAATGGACGTGGATGTCCTTCTTGGCGAAGATCGACGGCTTGACGCCATAGCTCGGGCTGCGCGCCTTGACGAAGCTCATCGCCGCCTGGATGGACTCCTGCATCACTTCGCCAAGCTTGCCGGTGGTCTTGACGAGCCCCTTGCCGGGGACGGTGACCGCCTCGATCGTCAAAAGCTCGCCGCCGACTTCGGTCCAAGCAAGCCCGGTGACCGCGCCGATCTGGTCCTCTTCCTCGCCGACCCCATAGCGATAGCGGATGACGCCGAGGTAATCGCCGAGGTTCTCCTCGGTCAGCTCAACCGTGGTGACCTTGCCTTCAAGGATCTGGCGGAGCGACTTGCGCGCCACCTTGGCGAGTTCGCGCTCAAGCGTGCGGACGCCGGCTTCGCGCGTGTAATGCCGCATGATCCCGCGCAGCGAAGCGTCGGTATATTGCAGCTCCTCGGGCTTGAGGCCGTGCGCCTCCATCTGCTTGGGAATCAGGTGCCGCTTGGCGATCTCGACCTTTTCGTCCTCGGTGTAGCCCTCGAGGCGGATGACCTCCATGCGGTCGAGCAGCGCCTGCGGGATGTCGAGCGAATTGGCGGTCGTGACGAACATCACATCCGACAAATCGTAATCGATCTCCAGATAATGGTCCTGGAACTTGGAGTTCTGCTCCGGATCGAGAACTTCGAGCAGCGCCGCTGCGGGGTCGCCGCGGAAATCGGTGCCGAGCTTGTCGATCTCGTCGAGGAGGAACAATGGATTGGACGTGCCGGCCTTCTTGAGGTTGGCGATGACCTTGCCCGGGAGCGAACCGATATAGGTCCGGCGGTGGCCGCGGATCTCCGCCTCGTCGCGCACGCCGCCCAACGATTGGCGGACGAACTCGCGGCCGGTGGCGCGCGCAATCGACCGGCCAAGCGATGTCTTGCCGACGCCAGGTGCGCCGACCAGGCACAGGATCGGGCCTTTCAACTTGTTGGTACGCGCCTGGACGGCGAGATATTCGATGATTCGGTCCTTGACCTTCTCAAGGCCGTAATGGTCTTCGTCGAGCACCGCCTGGGCCTCAGCGATGTCCTTCCTGACGCGGGATTTCTTGCCCCACGGTAGGCCGAGCAAAACGTCGAGATAGTTGCGGGCAACGGTCGCTTCGGCCGACATTGGCGCCATCGCCTTGAGCTTTTTCAATTCCGACAAGGCGCGGACTCGAGCTTCCTTGGATAGCCGCGTCTTGCGAATCTTGGCGGCCAGTTCGGCAAGTTCGTCCCCGCCCTCCTCGCTCTCGTTGCCAAGCTCGCGCTGGATCGCCTTCAATTGCTCGTTGAGATAATATTCGCGCTGGGTCTTCTCCATCTGGCGCTTGACCCGGCTGCGGATTTTCTTTTCGACCTGAAGGACGCCGAGTTCGCCTTCCATGAAGGCGAACACCATCTCCATCCGTCGGACGGGGTTTAGCTCGCCGAGGAGGGCCTGCTTGTCAGCGACCTTGATCGACAGGTTGGAGGCGACTGCGTCGGCCAGCACCGACGGAT
>JBDSXT010000001.1:0-5211 GCA_039925985.1 Sphingomicrobium sp. | reverse complement strand
CACCGCCCCAGCCGGAACCGCCGCCACCACCCCAGCCGCCGCCGCGTCCGGAATTGCTCAGTTCATTGAGGCCCCACAGCACCACCCACGGGCTGATGCCGCCCTGTTGCCGGCGATAGCGGCGGCCGGTTGCTCGGCGAAGCATCGACAGCAGCACAAAGGCGAGGATCAGCACCCAGAAGAACGCCGGCAGGATCGTCGATCCGGCATTGGCCCGCGACGCCTCGCGCTTGGCGGCTTCGTTGGCGTAGCGCTGCGCGTCGGCGGGAGACAGGCTCATCGTCTTGACGATCTGGTCGGCGCCGGCGGTGATCCCGCCACCAAAGTCGCCCGCCTTGAAGCGCGGCAGGATCGATTCGCGGACGATAATGCTCGACAGCGCATCGGTCATGAACACGCGAGCTCCATAGCCGGTCTCGATCCGCACCTTTTTCTCATTTGGCGCGACCAGCAGGATGACGCCGTCGTCCTTGCCCTTCTGGCCGATCGCCCACGTCCGGCCGAGGCGATAGCCGTAATCCTCGATCGTTCGGCCTTCGAGGCTCTTGACCGTCGCCACGACCAGCTGCCGCCCGGTCTTCGCCTCGAGCGCTTCCGACTTGCTGGTCAGGTCGAGGACCTGCTCGGGCCGGAGCAGCCCAGCCTGGTCGACCACCCGCCCCGCCAGCGGCGGAAAGGTCTGCGCCAAAGCGGGGGCGCCGGTGACGACAGACGCCAGCACGAGCAACATCGCCAGGAACCCACGAACGGAGATCATGCCGCTTCCTTTTGCATTTTACGCCTCGGCCGCTGCTTATCACTCGCAAGGAGCGACGAAATCTCGCCGACCCCCAGCTCGATCGCCTGGGCGGGCCGGTTGCCACGGAACGCCGGCAACATATCTTTGATGATCACGGTTGCTCGCTGGTCGGACAACAGCCCCTCGAGTCCAAGACCGACTTCGATGCGGACCTTTCGGTCGTTCGGAGCAACCAGCAACAAGACGCCATTGTCGACATCCGCCCGGCCGATCCCCCAGCCGTCACCAAGCGCGCGTCCGACGTCCTCGATACGGCCGCCGTTGAGACCTCCCAAGGTGACTACAACGAGCTGATCGGTGGTGTCCTTCTCCGGATCCTCAAGCCGCTTGGTGAGCCTGAGCTCGTCGGCATCGGGGATTATTCCGGCCCGATCGACAACTCGACCAGTGAGCGCGATATCCCCCGCCGCCGTATGCACCACGACCGGATTGACGCTCGCCTGCGCTCGATGACAGCCGGCAAGGCTCAGAACCAATGAAGCGGCAAGGAGAAGTCGCACCAAGCCCTATCCGGCATTTCCAAAATCGACCTTGGGCGCGTTTTGCGACCCGGCGGCGGCCTCGAACGGAACCTTGGGCTTGGCGCCGTAGAAGATCTTGGCGCCGATCGCGTCGGGGAAAGTCCGGATGCGGGTGTTATAGGCCTGCACCGCCTCATTATAATCCTTGCGCGAGACCAGAATTGAATTCTCGGTGCCCTCGATCTGGCTTTGCAGAGTCAGGAAGTTCTGGTTGGACTTGAGGTCCGGATACGCTTCCTGCAGCCGTTGGAGCGGAATGATCGCCTGGGTCAGCCGGCCCTGGGCGTCATTGAACGCGCGGACCTTGGCCGGATCGTCGAGGTCGGCGGCGTTGAGTTGGACCTTGCCGGCATCCGCGCGCGCTTGCGTAACCGCAATCAGCACACCGCTTTCCTGCTTGGCGTAGCCCTTCACGGTCTCGACCAGATTGGGGATGAGGTCGGCGCGGCGCTGATATTCGCTCTGCACCTGGCCCCACTTGGCGTTGACATTTTCTTCGGCGGTCGGGACGCTGTTGAGCCCGCAGCCGGCGAGGCTGAGCGCGGCCAATGGTGCAAGCAAACCAAAACGGCGAAGTGCGGTCATGTCAGTCATCCCCAAATTGCGGCACGTTGCTCGATAGGTAGAGTGGCGGGCGCCGGCTTTCAATCGCACGCGATCCGGCTAAGCTCGTATCCTATTTATTGCGGAGTCGAGATGGTCCCCGGCGTTTTCCTGGTGGTTGCGGCCCAACTCAGCGCCTTTGATGCCGCCAACCTGGCGCTCACGACGTGCGGGTTCGCTGCCCATC
The DNA here is from genome assembly GCA_039925985.1 of Sphingomicrobium sp. Taxonomy (GTDB): domain Bacteria; phylum Pseudomonadota; class Alphaproteobacteria; order Sphingomonadales; family Sphingomonadaceae; genus Sphingomicrobium. Next base: position 3,101 of record JBDSXT010000001.1, on the reverse strand, counting down.
GCTCGGCCAATGAGCATAATCTGGGCGACGAGCAATTCACCACAAAGCTTTCATCCGACTGCGCTGTCGAGATCGCGAAGATGCGGCGAGCGATTATCGCATTGGATCGGGGCAGGGGAAAAACGAGCGCAGCGGCGATGCGCGATGCGGATTCGTCGATCACCGACTTCCACAGCTTCTTCAAGAATCAATACGCCCGGCGGGCCGAGGATGAACGCAAGTTGCGTGAACTGCAGCAAGCCATAGAGGCGGAAGGGAAAGCCAATGCTCCGTGAATTCCGCGATTTCGTCGCCCGGGGCAATGTCCTCGACCTCGCCGTCGCGGTGATCATCGGCGCCGCCTTCGCCACCATCACCGCCAGCCTGACCGACGACATCATCATGCCGATCGTCGGCGCAGCGTTTGGCGGGCTCGATTTCGCCAATTATTTTACCGTCCTAGGGCCGGTGCCCGACAATTACGCGGGCAGCCTGACGAGCTATGCGGATCTGAAAAAGGCCGGCGTCGCGGTGCTCGGCTGGGGGCAGTTCCTGACCGTCGTCATCAACTTCCTGATCCTAGCGCTTGTCATCTTCATGCTGGTGCGATGGGCCAACAAGATGATCCGCAATCCCGCCGACGCCCCCGCCGGGCCGAGCGAGGTCGACCTCCTCACGGAGATCCGCGACGAACTGAAACGGCGCCCTTAAAAGCGGACGAGCATTTCCGGGATTTTCTTGGATCCCGGTCCGACGTCCCAGTGAACCTGCTTGCCGGACGGAACCGACGTCGGCCCGTCCTCGCAGTATGCAATCATTTCGCCTTGCCGCTGAAGCCCGCGGCGGCGCGCAACGCATCGCCGTCGAGCAGCGCGCCGTCGAGCATCACCTGGTCGACGTGCCTGAGGTCGCCGATGTGCTTTGAGGGATCGCCATCGACGAGCAGCAAATCGGCTTCCTTACCGACCTTGATCGAGCCGGTGCGGTTGTCGACGTGAACGTTGCGCGCCGCGCCGATGGTCGCCGTCGCCAGCGCCTGCGCGGGGGTCATGCCGCCTTCGACGTAGAGTTCCAGCTCGCGCACCAGTTCAAGCCCGGTGCCATCGGTGCCGGCAACGATCGGCACGCCCGCTTTGCGAAGCACGTTCACATAGTCGACCATGTGGTGGAAGCTCGCGGCGGTCTCCGCCGATGTGGTTCCTGCGGGCAAGGGCAACGGTCCGCCCTTGAAGCCGCGCTCCGCCGCCGGCGGCAGGGTGCCGGCGTACGCGCGGTACGCTTCGCCAAGCGTACCCGCCTTGGCCATCAGCACCGATTCGACCACCACCAGCGTCGGGTCGAGCGCGATGTGGCGTTTGGCCATGGTCGCGATCACTGTCCTGGTCGGCTCGGCTTTGAAATCGACGTCCTTGAAATATTTGCCCGGGCCGAGCAGCCGCATGAGGCCGTTCGACTTGTCGACGACCGCCTGCGGCATCGCCTGCATGGTGGCGAAGTAGATGTGGGTGATCTCGTCATAGCCCGAGTTGATCGCGTCCAACGTCCGCATGCCCGCTGGAATGTGGCCGTGGACATGGAGGCCCAGCTTGTGGGCCTCGGCGGCCGCCGGAGCGATCCACGCGGGCGTCATTGAGGTGTAGAATTTTACCCCCGTCATCCCGGCGGCCTTGATCTTGCGAACCGCGGCCAGCGTTTCGTCGAGGCTGCCGACGGTCAGGCTGCCCTGCGCCGCCAACGGCCCCTTGCCGTCGACGATCACCGACGTGAATCCCTCGGGCGCCAGCAATGTGCCTTGAACCCGGCGTTGGGTTTGCGACTGAGCGAGCTCGATCGATCCGCCCGGGTTGCGGAACGAGGTGACGCCGATTGCCACTTCGCTCAGCGCGGTGAAATCGTCGGGCATGTGCATGTGGCTGTCCCACAGCCCCGGGACCAGCGTCTTGCCCTTGCCGTCGATGACCCGCGCACCGATCGGTGCGGCGCCGGCTTTGGTCGCGCCGACCCGCAGGATCTTGCCGCGCTCGACGTAGACGTCCTGTCCATTGACGAAGCGCTGGGCGTCGGCGTCGTACAACCGCACGTTGCGGAACAGGACTGGCCGGCGCGAATCGTCGGTCAGGAAGCGGTTGGCGATCGCCGGCGCGAGCTCGGCAATCCCCGCGTCCTGGGCGGAGATGATGGCCTTCAGATTGTCCTCATAGCCGAGCGGAAACAGCCCCAGCCCGGCATAAGCGCCGAATAACTTGCCGCTCTCGTCGAGCCAGAATGGCTGCGGGTTCTGCTGGATACCCTTGATGAAATAGAGCTTGATCGTCTTAGGCCCCGCCGGGCCAGTGACCGTCAGGGTCCGCGACGGTTCGAGCGTGCCGCGCCCCGAGGGCAGCAGGTTGAGCCCATTCGTCCCGGCCGAGACGAGCGCCGGCAGCAAGGTGTCGCCGGCCAGGAAAGTGCCGCCGCTGGTCACGTAAAAGGTCGGTGATGCCGAATGTGCGGCCTCGCCCGCGTCCACCGGGCTTTTCCAGCGAGCCATCGCCTGGTCGATCGCAAAGGTTTCGGCCGAATCGCCGCTCGGGGTGACGCCGCGGATCGCGATCTTGGCGGGCGTGCCATCCTTGCCAAGCTGAACGACCTCGTCCTGCTCGTAAACCAGGCCGCGCAGCAGGATCGATTCGCGGTAGGCGATGCTGCCATCCGGCAAGGTCCACCGCCACTCGTCGCCATGCTTGCCGGCTTCCGAGATGACGACAAAATGGTCCGCGTTGGCCGGCGGCACCATCAGATGCTCTTTGGGCGTCGGAGCGGCGTGCAATGCGCTTGGAGCGCAAGCGGCAAGCAGGATCGCGAGAAGTGTGCGGCGCATGGAATATTCCCCCCGTAGAAGGACATGCCATGCGATCAGGACCGCCCACTTGCAAGGCAGGTTCGACCAGTCGGCCAATGGCGGGGAAAAGGTCCAGGGGATTCTGTTGCCCGGCTCCCCTGGAGGCCGCTGGAATCCCCTTCTGTTGCCCGGCGGGGTCCGACCGCGCTTTTGTCTTTGTAACTTGTGACCGTTAGGCCGTCAGTTACGCAGCAATCGCAAGAGCCTGATTATCGTTGGCACTTGTGTGAATGAGCCGTCA